>VGMA01000071.1 GCA_016866575.1 Chlamydiota bacterium | reverse complement strand
TATACACGCCAGCCACTAATAGCGATCATGATGTATAAAATTGTCCATATAGGGCCAAAAACATAACCCGGCGGATTCCAGCTAGGCTTTTTCAAGGTAAGGTACCAATCTGTTACAGAAGACATTGTAAGTACATGTCCTACCCATTCAATAGCAACAATGAGAAGTATGAACAGCAAAAATGAAGTGATATTTTTTCGATTGGCCACGGCAAACTCCTAATAAAAAAATGATATAAGATTTGATATACCAAGCCAATCTTATTTTGTCTTGAAAGATAGAGCTATTTTTTTACTAAAAGCCATTTTGATACAAACGCTTCTACAGCAGGACTTATTGTTAGAGCTTTACCCTTTTCTTTTCCGGCATGATACGATCTAGAGCAGCCTCTATTTTTACTTCTAGAAAAACAAAGCCTTGGATAGACAATAGCTTTCGCTTTTTCTAGTTTTGCATCTATCAATATAAGGGCTTTTTCGTCGTAAACCACAAGCTCTTTCGTCTTTTCCACATATCCTTTGGCTAAACCAAGAAAAAAAGCATTTTTAGACCTCAATCCCTTTAAACCCTCTTGTTTTTTTACCTCATTCCAAAGGATGTCCAATTCACGCTCTAAAAAAGCTGAGACATATTCTGTAACCTGCACGTTCACATGAGTTCCTAAGACCTCTAAATAGATGCAACCATTTCCTCTATGATAGACTGTAGAGACAAAAAAGGTTTCCAAAATTTTGCCAATCGCTCTCATCTTAGCGCTTTCTTGTTTTTGGCTAAGCACTCGGCTAACGTAAACTTTTTCTTCATCTGCTACACTAAACTCTTCGATATTGTGCTTCAAAAGAAGCTCTCTAGATTTTAGCATAGCAATCTCAGCTTCATTTTTATTCGAGCTTGTAGCTAAAGAAATGAGCTTTTCCACACGCCTTAAAACTGAGCTTTTCTCTTGCTTAAAAACCATCTGAGATTTAGCAATCTCTTTGCTCCACCCCATTTTTGAGCAAAAATCTTTGAATTCTTTACCGTGGGCCAAAGCGCTATTTCCATATTCAAGATAAGTAATGTAGTGCGCTAATTCATGACGGATTACATCAATTAAATCCTCTTTAGATCCATAAAAAAGTTGGCAGTGAAAACCCATTTCATAAAATTCAGGATTGAAATACCCTAGCATTTCTCTATGATCAAAAATCACCACACTAATCGGATATGATGCTCTTGTTTTTTCATGATAAAACCGCTCTTTGTACACTTTAAGATGCATCTCTTGCGATAAGATCTTTTTGATGATCAGTTTGATTTCACCTATTTTTTGCAAAATCTGCTTGGAGTAGACAATCATAGCTAAAAAGAGCCTGTGTTAACCGTTTAGTGACGCTGAACTTTCAATTTTTTGAGTAAATGCTCTTTTAGTGATGCCATGGGCGCTGTCATGTTTTCTCTACATAGAAGCGACACATGCAGATCAGGCAAATCAGGCAAATCTTTATTTTTTAGGATCTCTAACCCTTCTGGAATCAGCGTTGATGGCAAAACTGTAAGACCTAAGTCTGCTTTGACTGCTGCAATCATACCCGCATAGCTTGGACTTGTAAAAACCACCTTCGATTTTCTTTGAACGCTTTGAAGCGCATCTAAAGCCGCTAAGCGGTATACGCAAGGATTTGGTGAAAGTACTAAAGGTATAGATTCATTTGGTTCAATTATCTGCTTCGAGCTAGTTTTTTGAACCCACACCAAAGGCTCGCTCCATATCTCTACCCCATACGGAAAATCATGACAAGAGCTCATTTTCACAAGAACTAGATCTAGTTTTTCAT
Organism: Chlamydiota bacterium; assembly: GCA_016866575.1. Lineage (GTDB taxonomy): Bacteria > Chlamydiota > Chlamydiia > Chlamydiales > VGMA01 > VGMA01. The sequence goes on along the minus strand of VGMA01000071.1, from coordinate 6,331 downwards.
CTCGAAATTTTTCAAACAAATGATAGGTAAGATCACACTCTACATTCAGTCCCACTTTTGGATGCGATCTAGCAAAATCTACAAGCACATCCGTTAAAAAGACCGTCGCAAAATCTTCTGGCACACCGAATCTCACTTCTCCATGCATAGAAGGTTCTTTGAAATGATCCAACACCTCTCTTTCTAATTTGTACATTTTTAAAGCATAGCCCAAAAAAATCTCCCCTTCGCTTGTTAAGGTGATTTTTTTACCCCTTTCAAATAGCTGCGTGTTTAGCTTCTTTTCCAAATTCGATATCTGCTGAGTGATCGCTGATTGGGTTCTTCCCACATTTTCTGCTGCTTTTGTGAAGCTTTTAGCCTCTGCCACCGCTATAAAGCACTGAATTGAAAATAAATCCATTAGAACCCTTAATAAATCTTATAAACTAAATTAATTTACCTAATTTTATGAAAAAAAGCTATTCTTAGCAATAAGTCAAGCCAATGAGAGCTTCTTGGAAAAGATAAAAGAATATTTCAAAAACCGCACATGTCATGTTGCATCTCTTCATGAAAAACACCTAGCCATTGCCCCAGTTTTTGCTTCCATTTTAGGTCTAAATACAGAGCCATTCCCAATCAACACCGATCTTCTAGGAACTTTTACAAAAGAAGTAGAGCGATCACTTTCACCCATGCTTTGCGCTAAAGAAAAATGTTTAATGGCAATCGATGCACTCTCTTTGCATGGTCAAGCAGATATTGTTATTGGCAGTGAAGCCTCATTTGGACCCCACCCATATCTTCCATTCTCCGCTGCCGGCCACGAGATCTTGTATTTTATCGACACAAAAAACCATTTTGAGCTCTCTATACAAGAGCTTTTTCTAAAGACCAACTTTGCTTTTGATCTCTTTGACGATTTTTCTTTGTTGAATAAAGCAGTAGAAAATTGGGGCTTTCCTTCACATGCATTAATTGTAAAAGCTCATCAACCTAAAGAGCAAAACACAATTTTTAAAGGCATATCAACTCTTGATGCTCTTTATGACGCATTTATCCAATCAAAAAGCCTCTCCTTTGATCAAAAAGTCTCTGTAGAAACAGACATGAGAGCCCATAAAAATCCCACAAGAATGGAAACCATTCGAGAACTTGCCACCAAATTCGCCATTCGCATCAAAAACTTTTGCCCTTCATGCCACACCCCCGGATTTGGCATAATAGAGACAAAAAAAGGGCTTCCTTGCGATGAGTGCTCTTTCCCGACAGATCTAAATCTATCTTTACTTTTTGGCTGCGCTAAATGCACATATCAAGAAGATCGTGAACGCGAAGATCAAAAGCGTAGCGCAGATCCGAGATATTGTCCGATGTGCAACCCTTAAGTTCTAGCCCAAAATCTTTGATAAGATCGTGTAGTACAAAGGGACGCCAATCAATACATTGAAAGGAAAAGCGATAGCTAGTGACAAAGGAAGATAGATCGCTTCTTTTGCTCTAGGGAACGCAAGGCGTGCTGCTGCAGGTACTGCTATATAAGATCCACTTGCCAAAAGTAGCGTAATTAAAAGAGCTGTTCCAAGCTCTAAAGAAAATAAAGAGCTCAAACTGACCCCCAGCATAGCTCCAAATAGAGGAGAAATGATGGCAAAACCCATCAAAAATGGATTTAATGATTTTAGATCTTTTGCTTCATTGGCAACATTGGCACCTAGCATAAATAAAAAGATCGCTAAAAGAGGTTTAAACAACACAAGCAAAGACTCGACTAAAGAGTAAAATCCACACGCTTTTGCTAGGTAAGAAATGAAAAGCCCAAGCACAATCAGAGCAATCGATGGGTGCATTAACGCTTTATGGATAGCTACAGGTTCACTATGATCGTCATAGCGAGACATAATCAGTGCAGCAAAAATCGCAGGAAGCTCCATTAAGGCAAGAATAACAGCTGTTGAGCTATCGTAACTTACCCCCATTTTATCCAAAAAAAACGTTCCCGCAAGGTATGTCATCACACTCACAGATCCAAAAGATGCTGCAACTACTGCCGCTGTTTGCTTATCCAAATTGGCAAAGCGTTTCAATAAAGAAAAAGAGAAAAATGGCTGCAAAAAGCCTATAATAAGAAGTATCAAACCTAGCATGTAGAATTTAGGCTGTTGAAGCGTTCCAAGAAAAGCTCCCCCTTTAAGACCTATTCCAAAAAGCAATACTGCACTTAAAAGGGTTTTTATTCGGTTTAAATCGGTAGGAAAAAACCCAAATCTCGAAGAAATTGTCCCTGTAGCAAAAGCAAACATCGGAAGTGTCATCAAGTTTTCTTTGAAAAGTTGCAAAAAGATCATTTTGGCCTTATAAAAATTTGTCTACTTAGATTCTATAAACCTAAGGATAACGATCAAGTGATTATAAGACTATTTAGTAATTTTTATCACTAAGATTAGAAAAGCTAATAACAAAGAGGGGGTAAAGAAATCCTTTACCCCCTCTTTTTAGCGAACTAAAACTAAAAACTAAACGATCCTCTCCGTCTTTAAATCGACTGTAACAGAGTCTAGCTCTTCAGCTCCCCCTATAGTAGGAGAGTAAAATCCGATCGTAATCTTCTCCTCATTCACCTTCAACTTCAAGTAGCCATATTTACGAATGTAAGGAACATTCACAGTTAATGGCCCAATCACAGTGCCAGCAGGAGGAGAACTTGGCGGCGGCGTTTCTAATTCATACCCCCCACTTCCTGAAATAATTGTCGGTATTTCTTTGCCGCTAGGAAGTGTCAACGTATTTCTAGAATAAATATGAATGTGTCCAGCTAAAAGAACATCAGGGTAAATCCCCGCCTCCTCACAACATTTTTCTAAATCATTGATCATACCTTGTGATGAGACACCTGAAATCGCTGAATAAAATGGAGCATGTGTTGCGATAATAATCGCTCTTTTTCCAGCCTTTCTTTGTGGAGCCAGCCTTTTTAGTTCACTTGTCAAAAATGCTAATTGCTGATCAGTTACTTTTGGATAATCGCCCCCTTCGGAAGAAATGACACCGGGCCCCTCTAAACAATTGGTGTATAAACCAATAATCGATACATAAGGCGCATCCAAAGTAAAATAGACCCCCGGCTGCGTCATTGTCGTTCTAGCTACACCCCCAGCATCTGGCGCGTGAATAGGTTTTTTCGAACAAAAGTTTTTTAAAAATGGTCCAAGAGGCTCTTTTTCTCCTAACACGTTTCTTTCCGCGCTAGATCCATCATGATTTCCCGGTATCGCAAAAATCGGTCTATCGTAATTACTAAATGGATCGTAAAACTGCTCATAATAATATTGACTTTGCCCTAGATAATAAACCAAGTCTCCTAAATGGAATAAAAAAGCGGGCGGGTTGCTGTTTTCTTCATGAAGCTCTCTAGACATAGCATCTGCTACTGATTCTTCATTGTTCACCCCTTTTCTTTGATTACAGCGACCTGTATCACCTAAAGAATGGAACACGATCTCTTTAGCATCATCAATTTTTTCTAAAAGCTCATCACTTAAAAAGTCCCTCAAATCCATATTCAATTTAGCACCTGAACGTGGCTTTGGCACCGCTATCGGAATGTCTTTATGAAAAAGATAGTAGGGCGAAATATAATAATGAAAGCTGAAATTGTGCCCCTCATATTTAGGTGCATTTTCATCTTCAGGGATATACTCCCCGTAGATATTCCCGTTTTTTCCAAAATGATTTTTCGCCATACCTTTCCTCTTTTATTTTTATTCTAATCTCACCACTTTTTTAAAAAATTAAAACTCTTATAATCAGTTGTTAATAAAATAATCATTTCAATTCCCTAACAAAGTTTCCATTTTTTTAAGAATAACAAATTGTTGGACAAGTAGGGCATCCGCTGTGACAATCACCTGAACAACAGTTTTTGTTATTGCAGCATTTATAAAAACAACATACTACGTTACAGCAACCTTGCCCAACCGCACAGCATGTACTGCCACAACAATCTTTATTACATACATTTCAATTATAGCATTTTTTTCTGACAGAGAATCGATGCATGTAGTTCCACATACTGAGGAAGAATTACAATAGCCATTTTCAGTACATACTTGACCAGCTGCGCAGCAAATATTATTGCAAACTGAAAAAGATGGACAGCAACTGCCGTTTATTCCAACTTGTCCTTGAGGACAGCAAACCCTATTAGAGCATCCGTCCCCAACTAAAGCTTATATTTCTACATATTCGTTGTAATCAAGATTAAAGGCATGGGGTACTAGTTGACACGCAATTCTTGTAATCTTTACAACAATAATGACCTGAACCACAACATTTACCATAACAAGGTTTCGAGCAATATGAGCCATTAATACAATTATTTTTGTCGCAGCAAATCCCATCGCAACACACCTTATCTGGTGGACAACAAGTGCTTCCGCAACAACTATACCCCGAAGGACAGCATTGATTATTACAGCAAATTCCAGACGCACAGCACTGATTATTACAAATTGTATCTGTTGAATTAGGACAGCAGATCTTTCCATTGCCAGCATCTTTGCAATGACCATCAGGACAACATTTCCCACCGCAGCAGACATAACCACCTGAGCAACAAATGATTTCTGTAACATCATATTGTTTTGTGCTGCTATTGTACGTTAGCTTTTGTCCGCAATAACTATTGCCGTTACATTTAGTAGAATCATAAAATGAATAAACGGCTCCTTGACACCCAATACCTCCATTACAAGAGACTCCTTCAGCGCAGCATATTGTCACATCTTTACCATCAACCGGATCCGGACCCATGCCACAACAGCAGTACGGGCAAATTGGATTTTGGTTGCTACAAAGAGTGCCTGCATTTGTATTACAAGATGAATCCATAATAATTAACCTTTTTTATTTTTATTCTAACCCACCACTTTTTCAAAAAAATTAAAACTCTTATAATCAGCTGTTAACGAAATAATCGCTTCAATTCCCTAACAAAGTTTTCATTTTTTAATCATAACAAATTGGTGGACAAGTAGGGCATCCGCTATGACAATCACCTGAACAACAGTTTTTGTTATTGCAGCATGTATAAGAACAACATACTCCGTTACAACACTTTTGCCCATCTTTACAACACACCCCTCCGCAACAATTGCCAGAACAACACACCCCGCTACAACAATTTTGCCCATCCGCACAGCATGTACTGCCACAACAATCTTTATTACATACATTTCCATTACAGCATTTTTTTCCTGACAGAGAATCAATGCATGTAGTTCCACATACTGAGGAAGAATTACAACAGCCATTTTCAGTACACAACTGATCAGCTGCGCAGCAGCTATTACCGCATGCTAAAGAAGATGGACAGCAACTGCCGTTTATTCCTACTTGTCCTTGAGGACAACAAACTCCATTTGAGCAACTCTCCCCGGCTCCTGTATTGCAGCACTTGCCATTGCAGTAATTGTTTTGATCACAGCAGCCAGTTTCTGTACACTTCTGACTAGCTGCACAGCAAGTATTATTGCAAACTGAAGAAGATGGACAGCAACTTCCGTTTATTCCTACTTGCCCTTGAGGACAGCAAACCCCATTTGAGCAACTTTCACCGGCTTCTGGATTGCAGCACTTGCCATTGCAGTAATTATTTTGATCACAGCAGCCAGTTTCTGTACACAACTGACCAGCTGCGCAGCAGCTATTACCGCATACTGAAGAAGATGGACAGCAACTGCTGTTTAAACCGCTATAACCTTCTGGGCAGCATATTCCATTTGAGCAAATTTCCCCAGCTTCTGTATTGCAGCATTTACCGTTGCAGTAATTGTTTTGATTACAGCAGCCAGTTTCTGTACACAACTGACCAGCTGCGCAGCAGCTATTACCACATACTGAAGAAACAGGACAGCAACTGCCGTTTAAACCGCTATAACCTTCTGGACAGCATATTCCATTTGAGCAAATTTCCCCAGCTTCTGTATTGCAGCATTTACCGTTGCAGTAATTGTTTTGATCACAGCAGCCAGTTTCTGTACACAACTGACCAGCTGCGCAGCAGCTATTACCGCATACTGAAGAAGATGGACAGCAACTGCCGTTTAAACCGCTATAACCTTCTGGACAGCATATTCCGTTTGAGCAACTCTCCCCAGCTTCTGTATTGCAGCATTTACCGCTGCAGTAATTGTTTTGATCACAGCAGCCAGTTTCTGTACACAACTGACCAGCTGCGCAGCAAGTATCGTTACAGATAGAGCCGAGATCACAACAGCTACCATTAATTCCTTGTTGGTTAGATAGACAGCAAACTCCATTAGAACAGACCAGATCATCTCCACAGCAA
>VGMA01000070.1 GCA_016866575.1 Chlamydiota bacterium | reverse complement strand
GAATTGCACTCAAATTTTTTTCTTAAGATCTCGCAAAAATCGGGATTGAGTTCAATCAAAGTCAACTCGTAGCTTGTGATCTGACCTCTTTTTAAGAGATCATCTAAAATGGAAACAATCTCTGAAGACATCTGCCCTGTGCCGGAACCTTGTTCGAGGATTTTCACGTCGCCTTGGCATAGATAAAGGGATTTTGTGGTCTCTTTTACCAAAAAGCGCGAGCTAGGCGTTATCGCTCCAATCTGATTTTTTTTATTGAATAATCCTAAAAAAAATGGGGTTGCATGATCTCCCCAAAGATATTTGGCCAAGAGCCATAAGGATGAAGCAATAACAACAATTGAAAATATGCAGGCTATAAAAAGCTCTTCGTGAGACAAGATCATGATTATTTTTGCATGTAAAGCATTACCTTACATTAAGGTAAATTCAAATTTTTTGCAAGATGAAGGGGTGGAAAACGAATTAATAATTGATTTTACAAAAATTAAAATAAAAACTTTTATTTTTGATTTTTGAAAAAGGGGGAAAATTCTAAGCCGGATTCTGTATCAGGCGATAAATCGCCCTATGTGACCATTCATCTAGGGACCTTATCGCTAAGGTCCTCAAGCGATTCTTGTCGAAAAAGCGAAGTGGAACACTTATTACTTTTTCTATCTTGCTTCAGATAGGGTTTGCAGTACTCTATATTTCTATAGATGTAGCAGTCTCTTAAAGACTGCGTTTTCAGCCTGTCTGTCTAAGCAGCGGTATATTTTCTGTTGCACTTTCCGTAGCCTTGCGGCCCCCAGTCTTTCACTGGTATCTGTTCCTCTAAAGTCCAGACTTTCCTCTCCGGTATACCGGAGCGATCACCAACTTTCCCCAAAAAAGATTACTGAGCGGATACAGCTCTGCGACGTCTACGTTTTGCAGTTGCTGCTTCGTCTTCTACTAAGTCTTCTGTCCAGAAAAGAATTCTTGAGCAGTGTTCGCAGAATACGAGTTTTTCCCCTTTACGGACAAGATTCTCGTGCTGAGCTGTCAATGAAATATGGCAGCCGCTGCAGCCTCTATTTTCAAGAGGAACCACTACGCGATCTTTCTTGTTTCTTAAGAGTCTTTCATAGATCTTGAGCACTTCTTGATCAGCTTGAACTGCTAGCTCTTCACGGCCAACTTTGAGCCCTTTTCCTTCAGCATTGATTTCTTGAATGGTAGCTAAAATTTCAGCTTCAAGTTTCTTGCTGCTATCTTCGGAGTCTTTCAAGCTTTGTTTTGTCTTATTGAACATTTCTTCTTCAGCGGCTCTTTGGTCTACTAGATTGCAAAGCGACTGTTCGATGGCGTTTTTTGTTCTTTCGAGTGAAGAAATTTCTTTAGCAAGAGCATTGAACTCATCAATTTTTTTAATAGAAGATTGTTGAGCATCTAATTTTTTGAGTTTATCTTCATGCTCTTCGATCTTTTTTTCATGTTCGTAACACTCGGCATTGAGCGTTGCGATTTCATCTTTTTTTGTTTCCAGCTGGGCTAGAAGCTCTGTTCTGAGGTCTGCTAGCTGTTCTAATTCTTTTAGGCGTTGTTGCTTAATTCTCAAGAGACGTATCATCTTAATATCGAGCTCTTGAATAGCAAGAATGTTCTTCAACGAAGGATGCATGCTCTTCTCTCTTTCACAAAATCATTGATGGTAGTAATTTATCTGGTGTATCGATTAAGCTCAAGAGAAAACATATGCATACAGACTATTTGAAAGCTTTTATAGCTAAGCATTCCATCAACGAAGAAAATTTGGCAACAGTAGCCTATTTGGCTAACTTGGACTATCTTTCCAGAAAAAGCCCTGAGGTAGCTAAAGCCATCATTCAAGAAATTCATGACCAAAGAAGCCACCTTAAGCTGATCGCTTCAGAAAATTACTCTTCTTTAGCGGTGCAGATGGCCATGAGCAATCTTTTGACCGACAAGTACGCAGAAGGGTATGCGTTCCATAGATTCTATGCTGGCTGCGATAATATCGATTACATTGAATCGCTAGCCAACGAAGAGTTAAAGAAAATTTTTGGAGCAGAGCACGCCTACGTTCAACCCTCATCGGGTGCAGATGCCAACATGGTCGCTTTTTGGTCCATTCTATTTAAAAGAATTCAGAGTAAAGAACTAGAAAAATTAGGGAAAAAGACTCCTCAAGAATTGACTTTTGAAGAACACGAAAAGATCCGTCAGCTTATGGTCAACCAAAAGATGATGGGCCTTTCACTAACCCACGGCGGACATTTAACGCATGGAATGCTCATGAACGCATCTTCTAAGATGTTCCAGATCATTCCCTACGAGCTCAACAAAGAGACCCACCTTTTTGACTACAAGATTTTAAAAGAACAAGTGCAAAGAGAAAAACCTTTAGTGCTTCTTGTAGGATATTCAGCCTATTCAAGACTCATTGATTTTTCGATTCTTAGAGAAATCGCTGATAGCGTCGACGCTACTTTGATGGTTGATATGGCCCATTTTGCAGGACTTGTAGCAGGTAAAGTGATGACAGGCGTTTACGATCCTGTAGCTTATGCTGATATTGTGACATCTACTACTCATAAAACCCTTCGAGGTCCTAGAGGTGGTATTGTTTTATGTAAAAAAGAGTACGCAGAATTTGTCGACAAAGGGTGCCCGCTTGTTCTAGGAGGTCCGCAGCCGCATTGTATGGCAGCTAAGCTCGTGGCATTCCAAGAGGTCAATACAAAAGCCTTTAGAGACTATGCAGCGCAGATAGTAAAAAATGCGCAAGCATTTGCATCAAGTTTGATGGCAAAAGGTGGGCATGTTCTAACAGGAGGAACTGATAACCACTTGCTTCTTCTTGATACGCGCTCATTCAATCTTACAGGAAGACAAGCAGAAATCGCTTTAAGACAAGCAGGAATGACGCTGAATCGCAATACTATACCAAATGATCCAAATGGAGCATGGTACACATCGGCGATCCGCATCGGTACACCGGCGATGACTACACTAGGAATGAAAGAAGATGAGATGCAGCTCATAAGTAGTTTAATGATCGATCTTCTTAAAGCAACAACAGCTGAAAAAAACAATCTAGCAAAAGTAACCATAGACGACAAAGTGCTCGTTCGGGTACAAAATGAGGTGAAACATCTTTTGAAGCAGTTTCCTTTGTATCCAGAGATAGCCTTAAGGAGTTAAAGATGGCAGCAACTGAGAAAGAAAAGTCTATACTAGACCAAAAATTTGATGAATGGATGATGAAAAAACGGCGCATCTTTTTATCGCGCCAAGTTGATGATCAATCTTCTCGAGATATCATCCACAGACTTTGGATGCTTAGCGATGAAGATCCGAAAAAACCGATTTTGTTTGTGATCAATTCCCCCGGAGGATCAGTAGATGCGGGGATGGCAATTTGGGATGCAATCCAAATGATTGATGCGCCTGTTTACACGCTTGTTACAGGAATTGCAGCTTCGATGGGATCCATTTTGAGCCTAGCAGCAGAAAAAGGCAAACGTTTTGCCACACCTAATGCTAGAGTCATGATCCACCAGCCTTTAATTGCAGGGGTAATTCAAGGTCAAGCAACAGATCTTGAAATCCAAGCAAAAGAGATTATCAAAACAAGAAAGTTGCTTGTTCAAATCTATGTAGAAGCGACAGGCAAAGATTTCAAATTGATTGATAAAGCGCTGGATAGAGACACTTGGATGAGCGCTGAAGAAGCAAAAGAATATGGATTGATAGACCATGTAATCAAATCGTATAAGGACTTTGATTGACCCAAGTTCAGTTCGTTAAGTATCAAGGAACGGGAAATGATTTCATCTTGATCGAAGATCTCTATGGAAATTTCCCTTCTTTAGACAAGGAATTTACAGCGCTGCTCTGTGATCGCCATTTTGGCATAGGAGCAGATGGCCTTGTCTTGTGCCAGTCCTCTTCCAAAGCAGATTTTCGTATGCGCTATTTCAATAGCGATGGCCTAGAAGCAGCTATGTGTGGCAACGCTTTGCGCTGTTTGATCGCTTTTTTAAGAGATCAAGCGATGATTGATAAATCATGCCAAATCGAAACAGCTGTTGGCATACACGATGCAACCATTACAAGAGATGGAAAAATATTTGTCAGCATGATGATGCCTTCTTTGAAAAAAATGCACAAAGAGGGAGCCCATGTTTTGAGCTCAGTAGACCATTTTGTGGTGATGAGCGATGATCTTTTTGCTCTCGATGTTCAAAAAGAAGGGGAAAGAATTCGTTACGACAGAAGGTTTAAGCCTAATGGAGTGAATGTCAATTTTGTTCACTATAGCGGCAAAGAGCGCTTTATGATGCGCACTTATGAAAAAGGTGTTGAAGCTGAAACGCTTTCGTGCGGAACAGGAGCTGTTGCTGCTGCGTTTGTTCTCAAAAATATCATGAATCTTTCGGTAAGCTCGGTAGAATTTGCAAGCAAAGAGATTTTGGAGTTTTCATTTGAAGCTCATAGAGTCTGGATTAGCGGTAAAACCGAGAGGGTTTTTGAAGGGTTTATCATACCCAAAAAATCGAAGAATATTTATGATACCTCGAAAACAACGGAGAACATATCGTATGCGCATCGGCATTCCTAAAGAGATCAAAGACAAAGAATTTCGTGTAGGAGCAACTCCTCCTTCTGTTCGTGGTTTTGTCGATCACGGTCATGAAGTATTTGTGCAATCAGGGGCAGGGCTTCGTATTGGATTTACCGATGAGGCTTACGAAAAAGCGGGAGCTAAAATCGTTTCTTCTGCAAAAGAAGTTTGGAAAGCAGATATGATCATCAAGGTAAAAGAGCCTTTAGATGATGAATTTTCTTATATGCATCCAGGGCAAATTCTTTTTACTTACCTCCACTTAGCAGCAGATAGAGATTTAACGCAAAAACTTCTCGATAAACAAATCATCGGCGTAGCTTATGAAACTGTAGTTGATGCACAAGGAAGACTTCCTTTACTCACACCGATGAGTGAAGTTGCAGGACGCTTAGCCGTACTTGAAGGTGCAAGAGCATTAACCATGATCCACGGCGGACGCGGAACGCTTGTTCCGGGAATTCCTGGAGTCAATCCTGCGCACGTTTTGATCATCGGCGGCGGAGTTGTTGGTGCAAACGCTGCAAAAATGGCGATGGGACTTGGAGCAAACGTGACCATTTTAGATCGCAATATGAACCGCTTAAGAGAACTTGACGATCTATATTTTGGCAGACTAAAAACAATTTTCTCAGCTCCTCAGCTTCTTGAAAAGCTCATTGGCTATGCAGATCTAGTCATTTGCGCTGCGCTGCTTCCGGGAAAGAAAGCTCCAAAACTGATCACTGAAAACATGGTCAAAACTATGGAGCCAGGTTCAGTGATTGTAGATGTATCCATTGACCAAGGGGGATGCGCTGAAACTTCTCGTCCAACGACGCATAGCAATCCTACATACATTGTGCACGATGTAGTTCACTACTGCGTAGCCAACATGCCTGCTGCAACAGCTCGCTCATCTACACAAGGTTTGACAAATGTAACATACCCATACGCTATTCGTTTAGCAAATGAAGGCGTTAAGAAAGTGTTGTCAGAAGATCCGCTCTTTAGACAAGGGCTAAACCTTTGCATGGGCAAAGTCACTAATAGAGCCGTAGCTGATGACCATGGATATGAGTATATCGATCCTATGGCTGCACTAGCTCACGTAAAATAAGCATAAAAAGCTTAAGAAAAATAGACGAAAACCGGCATCAAAAGTGCCGGTTTTTTTTATGATAAGGGCTTATTTTTCACGAGATCAAGAACTTCAAAGCAAATAAAGATCTGATGCGCTACACTATCTGAGGTGATTTTTTTTAGATCGATCAAACCGCAATCAGAAATTGTCAAAACACATTCTTATGAGTATAGCTGTCAACATCAATTGTTCATTACTAAAAGCTCTTGTTGATTACGCTCAAGATCCGCTAGGTCTATGTAAATCAGAGGAAATAGAAGAGCAGACAGCTGAAGATTTAGCTAACCGTGTGATTATTTATCACCCTAAAAAAGAGCTTTATCGCATAGTTAGTGTCTTTGTTCTGCCTATTTTAAGCGCAGCGTTTAAGCAGCTTGATATTTCTACCTTTACTATCGTAGCAGATTCATTAGCTAAAATAGAATCGAAAGACCTTCGTCTTTTAATGTTGATTTTTAATTCGTTAGGAAGATTCGATTTAGTTAAACAAATAGAGCATAGCCTTAGGCATCCTGTAATAACGCAGAAAGAGCGTCTCAATATAACAAAAAGTCGTTTATCCTTCGGCCAGCAGAAGATCATCACCGATGTGATTGATAGCGTGCTTGATGCAAATAAAGATGGGCAAAAATTTCGATTGGGGGAGTGGAATCGAAGAACAAAAATTGTTCAAATTCGAGGGCTTGAAGATGCGGGGCGCTTAAAATTCTCCTACGAAAAGATCCTTTATGACAATGAGGCATTGTTTGTATATGAAGATTTTACCCCAGAAGAAATACAACGGATGTTACGATTTGTTTCTTTGCATTATCCCGAATTTCAAAAATTTGCAGTGGATTGCTGTGAATTTGCTTTTCACATAAGAGAACCTGAATCGAATAGAGTCGTTTTACAAGTTACCTATCAAGAAATTATGGAAAAAATGGAGTGTGTGACTCCCATTACCTATTTTTCAAATGAGCAGAGAAAAGAAATTCGGGACTACTTAGAAAAGCAAGCAATGGAAAATCTACGTTTACAACAATTTGAAGTATACATAGGGGCATACGCGGCAATCATCAGAACGAATGATCAAGATAAAAAAGATGTGATGATTCCTTATAAAAAATTTTTGCAAGCATGTAATAGTCAATCTCTAAAACAAGGGGATCTATGAGAAATTTATTCAACCGGCATTTGTTTTCCTTGCATTCTTATAATCTGCTTAGCATGCTGAGGTTTTATGGAAGATAGTAGAATACCCCTCTCCTTTGAAGAGCAACAAAAAGGGGAAGAGCTTTATAAAAATGGATCTGTCAAAGAGGTCATCTTTTCAGGTAGCAGCTACCAGATTGAAGTCTCTGATCGTGAATTGGATCAAGATTTCTGGGTCATGCTCCAGTTAGGAGCGCAAAATGAAATTTCTGATCATTTTTGCACTTGCAGCAAAGGGGAAGAAGGGATTAGCTGCGCTCATTTGGCAGCTGCTCAAAAAAGGATTTTTTTGGGTAAAGAGGTCCCTTTGCATCAAAGGTACGTGGACTCCTTTTGGCGCTATCTTCTTCAAATAGCAGCTAAGCATCAATCTCTTAAACCTCAAGAAGGGCAGTATTTCGAATTTAGGCCAAAAACCGAGAAAGGTAAGGCTAAAAAAATCGAATTTTTTGAGACAAAACAAGATGATTCATTTAAGCTCTCTACACTCTCAACAGAAGAGCTATCGCTTTATCGATCAGGTAAAGCCCACTTTACTACCCGTTTTGAGATATCTTTTTGGTCAGATATAGCTAAATGGCTGCTCAATCTCTATGAAACAACTAAAGAGGTAAAGATCCGTTTTGAAGGATTTGACCCCTATTTACCCAAAAAGATTGTCATCGACTGCATAGACGCAGAGCTAGTTTGTGCCCTGGATAAAAAAGATTGGCCTTTAGTGATTCCATCTCTTGCAAGTGTAGACTCTCCCATACCGGTCTATGAACTAGGCGATGTTAAAATCAAAAAGATCACCTACAAAAACCAGCAGTTTATCATTGATTCTGAGCCCATTTCATTTAAAGAAGGGCATCCTACCGTAGATCTTGATGAATGGATTTATGTCCATGAAGAGGGGTTTTTTGCAAAAAAAAGTCATCCTCTACTGGCAGAAAGGGTCATTGAACAAGATAAAATTCCCTATTTTTTGGAAAAATTTCCACACATCATTTCTCGTTTTTTAGAAAAATATACCTACGACCCTAACCCTACGCCAGCCAAATATCAGCTCCTTTTCTCAAAAGAGGGGAATTTAGTGATTGCTGCATATCTTTTCTCACCAAAAGATATCACCCAATATTTTGCTCCTTGGGCCTTTATTGAAAACAAAGGGTTCTTTCGTGTAGCAAAAATGACCTTTTCTCGCCTGATAACAACCATTTCAAGAGAGCAAGTTGCTGATTT
>VGMA01000069.1 GCA_016866575.1 Chlamydiota bacterium | reverse complement strand
GATATCTCCCTGGAATTACTCCCCTTTGACTTTGACTAAAAGCTGGTCTGCCCCTAATAAAGAGATAAAAAAAATTTCAAGAGTGTATGCAGATTCTCCTACAGAACTACCTGCAAATGATCATGTCCTTGCTTTAGCAGAGCTTTTCAATATAGGTCTGATGAATTCTCCAAGTTTGTCTAAAGTATGGCAAGAATCTAGAGAAGCTGCTGCAAGTTATGCTGAAACACTATCGAGTTATTACCCCAATCTCTCTTTTGAAGGATATGTACTTTCTGAAAGGATTGGTTATATTCTGGGAAACACCTTTGCAAGCAGCACATCTACTGCATATGGACCCCTTGTTTTACTTAATTATACAATCTGGGATTCAGGAGAAAGAAGCGCTGTTAGCGAAACAAGTCTTCAAGCTCTTTATTACGCCAATTGGACACATAGCCAAGAGATCCAAAATGTTTTACAACAAATTTCTTCCTCTTTCTACGATTATCTCTATGAAAAATCTCTATTGATCGCACTTGAAGAAGACTTAAAAGAGGCCTCGGAAAATTATAAAGCTGCATTAGACAACTTTGAATTAGGAATCAAAAACGTCACTGATGTATTGCAAGCAAAAACTCAATATCTGCAAAAAGAAATACGCCTGATATCAGAACAAACAAAAACTCAAAATTCCTACATCCATCTTTTAGAAGTGTTAGGAATACCTACAGATTTGAAATTGGATCTTCCCCTCTTTCCTGAGTCTCCCCCTCTAAAGAATATAGAACTTTCTGTAGAAGAACTTGTTCTTTTAGCAAAAGATCACAGGCCAAATTATTTAGCTGCAAAAGCAAAAGTTTTATCTAATGAAGCAAACGTAGAAGCTCAAAGGGCTCAAGTTTACCCTCAAATTGATGTTTCTGGTAACGGAGGACAAACCTGGTACACAGATGGCTATTCAGATAATGGAACCTACAGCGTCCAGCTCAATCTATCTTTCCCGATTTTTTCAGGGTTTCTCTATCAAAACCAAGTAAAGCAAGCTGTAGCACTCTTGCAATCGAGTCTTTCTGTTTTAAAACAAGTAGAGTTGTCAATCACCTCCGAAGTACGTACAGCTTACAACACCTTTGAATCTTCAAAAAAAGAGCTTTTGCTAGCTGAACAATACCTAGAAGCAGCTCAAAACGAGTATGGAGCCGTATTCGCAAGATACGTCCAAGGGACATTAGATATTTTGGATCTGTTTTCAGCTTCTTCATCTCTTTCTGATGCAAGGGCTCGCTTAATAGGAGCTAAACGGGATTTATTCATGTCCATTATTAACGTAAATTTTGCTACAGGAACTTTATGCGAAAATTGATTTTCTTATTTTTACTTGTTGCCTGCTCTCAAAAACAGCCAACAGCTCCCCTCTTGCCTAAGGTAAAAGTAGAAGAGATCAAAAAAGAAATCATCCCTATTGCCATCAGAGGTATAGGACATTTTACTGCATACAATTCCGCTGAAATCAAAGCGCAAGTAGAAGGAGAGCTCCTTTTTGTCCATTTCAAAGAAGGTAGTATCGTCAATAAATCAGACCTTCTTTTTACCATAGACCCAAGGGTTTATCAAACAGCCGTTGATCAAGCTAAAGCCACTTTGGAAGAAACCAAAGTCAACTTGAGCTATGCCACAGAAAAAGTGAATATGTATGAGCGTTTATTGCCTAAGCAATACGTTTCAGAGCTCAATTTTTTGGAATTCCAAACAAGAAAGCAGGCATATGAAGCAGAGCTATTAAAAAACGAAGCTCTTCTTAAAAAGGCCGAAATCAATCTCGATTATTGTTTTATCAAGGCCCCTTTTACAGGTATCACAAGCAAGCAACTGATCGATATTGGAAACTTAATCGTCAATAACGGCGAGCCTTTGATCATAATCAAACAAATAGATCCTATTTACGTTGACTTTTCTATTCCTGAAAGAGATTTCTTACGCTTAATGCGATTTCAATCAGCGGGAGAAAGAGTCATCAAAGTGACCTTCCCAGATCGTCCTGATGCGATCTTTTTAGGTAAACTTGTCCTTGTAGAAAATCAAATAGATCAAAAAACCGGGATGATTCCTCTTCGAGGAGAACTTGAAAATTCATCAAATATCTTCTGGCCAGGGCAATTTGTTCGTATCGAAGTGATTTTACAAGAAGAAGAAGCTCTTTTGATTCCGGAAGAAGCGGTAAATATCGGTCAAAAAGGGCAGTATGCTTTTGTTATCAATCAAGAAAATATCGCAGAGTATCGTCCTTTAGAATTAGGAGAGCAGATTGGTAATTTTGTAGAGGTAAAATCAGGAGTCAGTATCGGGGAAAAAGTAGTCACACAAGGTCAGCTCAATGTTCGCCCTAACCATGCGGTGCGTTTATGAATCTTTCACTTCCATTTATCAAACGACCTGTGATGACAACTCTTTTGATGGTGCTTTTGGTCGTTTTTGGTCTGATCTGTTATGCCAAATTGCCAGTTTCTAGCATACCATCGATTA
Source organism: Chlamydiota bacterium (assembly GCA_016866575.1). GTDB lineage: Bacteria > Chlamydiota > Chlamydiia > Chlamydiales > VGMA01 > VGMA01. Next base: position 5,920 of record VGMA01000069.1, on the reverse strand, counting down.
GCTATCCTACGATTGAAGTCAATGTGAGCTACCCGGGAGCTAGCTCTGATACCATGGCAAAGCTCATATCATCTCCTTTAGAGCGGCAGTTTTTGCTCATGGAAGGGATCAAAATGGTGAGCTCTTCAAATACCTATGAGTCTACTTCGATTATTTTGACTTTCCATCTAGATGTCGACATCAACGTAGGAGCGCAAGAAACAGAAGAAGCTATACAAAAAGCTTTAGCGCAACTTCCAAATGATCTTCCTCAAAACCCCACGTACACAAAAGTCAATCCCTCTGATACTCCGATATACTACTTGGTTTTGCATTCCCCTAACCTCCCCTCTTGGAGTTTGTATGAATATGGCTTTAATTTTTTAGGCCAGCAAATAGGTACGATAGAAGGGGTTGCAAATATCGAAGTTTTTGGCTATCCCTACGCCGTGAGAGTTCAAATAGATCCCGAAGCGTGTGCTGCAAAAGAGGTCTCTTTAGAAGAAGTAGCCTACGCTATTTCTAATCAAAACCCCATGAGACCTACCGGTAAATTTTATGGTCCAAACAAAAGCATTTCAACCATTGTAGATGGACAAATTCGCAGCGCTAAAGAATACAATTCATTGATCATCAAATATCAAGATAAGCAACCTGTAAGACTTTCTGATATAGGCCATGCATTCGATAGTCCACAAAATGATAAGCAGGTTTTTTCTTGGCTTACTAAACAATACCCTGAAGGGGAAAATTCAGCTGTTATCGCAATATACAGAAGTCGAGGCTACAATACAGTTGATGTTTGTAAAGATATCACCTCTTTAGTCGATGTATTAAAAACGCAGCTTCCTCAAGGGATATCGATGTCTGTCCCTTTTACGCTGCAAACTTGGATACTAGAAGCTGTAGAAGATGTAAAACTTACGCTGCTAGTCGCTTTTTTTCTAGTTGTTTTCGTAGTTTATCTATACTTAGGGAAAATTAAAGATAGCATCATACCGCTTATTACCATCCCTATCACGATCATCGGCACCTTTATTTTCATGTATGCCTTTGGATACAGTTTAGACATCCTTTCCTTATCAGCGATCACTTTAGGTATTGGTTTTTTAGTAGACGATGCGATCGTGGTTCTTGAAAATTGCGTCCGTTTTATTCAAAAAAAGGGTCTAACTCCCTACGAAGGAGCTATTGAAGGTTCTTTTCAAATTATTATCACCGTTGTTTCAATATCGCTTTGTCTTGCCGCTGTGTTTATACCCATGCTCTTTATTCAAGGCGCCATAGGGCAAATGTTTCATGAATTTGCTGCTGTAATACTCATTTCAGTCCTTTTATCTGCTGTTATTTCCCTTTCTCTTACTCCCATGCTCTGCAGCCGTTTTATTCCTGCAAGAGAAGAAGGACGTAAGGGAAAAGTGGAAAAATTTTCCTATCTTTTGAACCAAAAAATGGTAGATTTCTACCTGCCTCTTCTTAAATGGGCCTTAAAACGTAAGATTTGGATATTTGGATTCGGTAGTTTATGTGTAGTATTATCGATGATGTTTCTCTTGATCATACCTCGAGAGTTTTTACCGCCTGAAGATTTGGGGATTATTCAAGGATTCGCTCAGGCCCCTGAGGGGACATCTCCTGCTAAAATGTCTCAATATATGAAAGAAATTTCAGATACATGTATCGAAAGCCCTTATATCGATTCTTTTGCAAAACTACAAAGCACACCAACAGACAACCAATCTGTTTTTTTTATCAATCTTGTGGAAAGAAACAAAAGACCAGATATATGGAGCTGTATTAAACAAATCCAAGAGAGTGTAAATGAAAATGTGATAGGTGCTAACTTTGCTATGAAAGCATATCCTTTGATCAATTTACAAATAGGTGATGGTCAATCAGGTAAAGCAAATTATCAGTATACATTGCAAAGTTTTAACGATCAGTCTCTTTACCATGCTGCTAGCGAATTTATTGACAAGCTGCAGCAAATACCTGAAATCACAAACGTCAATTCTAATTTTCAGCCAAACTCCCCTACACTGCATGTAAAACTTCTTAGAGATCAAGCAAAAGCATACAACAATATTAGTGCGCTAGACATAGAAAATACTTTTGCCTACGCTTATGGAGAAACGTACATATCCAAAATTAATGCTTCAGAAAACACTTACTACGTCATCTTAGAAAGCTTACCTGATTTTGATCAAAACCCCTCAAATTTAAAAAATTTATACACCAAAACAACCGCTATTGAATCGATCATCGACAGCCAAATCATCACAAAACCAGAAACTGTCAATCATATCAATGCATTACCCTCTGTAACTGTCGTATTCGATAATGCACCAGGTGTGCCACTAAGTGTAGCTGTTAACAAAGTAGAAAATCTTGCTAAAGAGGTATTGCCTGATGATGTAATGGGATCAATAGCAGGAAATACCCAAGAATTTAAGAAATCGACAGAGACTTTTATCGTTCTGGTTTTTGCCTCCATTTTTGTGATCTATATTATATTAGGAATACTCTACGAAGATTTTATACACCCTTTAAGCCCGCTATCAGCTATACCCGTTGCGATATTGGGTGGGCTTTTTTCACTTTTATTATGTGGAAAAACACTTTCTATTTATGGGCTGATCGGGATCATTATGCTTCTTGGTATTGTGATGAAAAACGGCATTCTTCTTGTTGATTTCGCGCTTGAAGAGATGCAAAAAGGGCTTGGTGTTGATGAAGCCATATACAATGCTTGTGAAACAAGATTTCGCCCTATCATGATGACAACTTTAGCAACGATGATGGGCTCTATTCCCGTTGCGTTGGGTATTGGCGGAACAATAGCAGAAGGAAGAGCGCCTCTTGGCATTGTTGTTGTAGGAGGGCTTATTTTTTCTCAAGCTGTAACCCTTTTTGTGATACCCTGCATGTTTTGCTATATGTGCAAATTTAGAGAAAAGATTTTAAAAAAATAAAAAACAGATCAATCTAGCTCTTTTGATCTTCGCTCTCTCCGTTTTTTTTGCTTTTTGATTTTCTCTAAAGCCACGGTTTTTTTACTTTTTATGCCGAGAATTTCTTCTTTGAACCTATCGATTAAAAGCCTTCTAGCTAAAAATCTGTTGGTTTCACGCTCTCTTTCTTTGCCACACTTTACCTCTATTCCTGTAGGAAGATGCTTAAGATAAACCGTAGATGAGGTTTTGTTGATTTTTTGCCCTCCACTACCACTTCCTTTAACAAATTTTTCCTCAATATCTTTTTCTAAAATACCGAATTCAAGAAATTCTTCTTTTAACGCCTGGACTTTTTTATCTTGAACTGCCATAGAGAAGTTATGCAAACCTTTGATGTATTCGATCTAGTTATCCTCTTTTTCTTATTTTTATTAGAAGCGTTTTTATCAATCGATAACGCAGCAGTTATTGCGGTAATTGCAAAAAAACTCCCTAAAGAAGAGCAAGCAAAAGCTCTTTGGGTAGGAATTTCTACAGGATTTGTCCTTAGAGCTCTTGTTGTAGGCTTTACAGCTTTTTTTCTTAAATTTGAATGGATTGTCCTTATAGGTGGAGGCTATTTGCTTTACATAGCCATTCACCATTTTTTGAAGAAAAAAGTTTATAATATAGAACAGCTATATAAACCAAATTTTTGGAAAACAGTTGCTCTTATTGAAGGAGCTGATATTATTTTTGCAATAGACTCGATATTAAGCTCTTTTGCTGTACTTCTGCTTTTCTATCCCCCTAAAATATTATTTGAAAAAACCTGGATTATCTATGTTGCCGGGATTTTAGGGATGGTAACTATGCGCTTTTTTTCCAAATTTATGATCGAATTACTCGAAAAAAAGCCTTTTTTAGAGCACGTTGCCTATATTTTGGTAGGTATTGTAGGCTTGAAATTAATAATAGGCTATATTTTTTAGTTTTAATTTGATATAATATATAAATCTAAAAATTAAAAATGGGTTTATATGTCTATTAGTCCTATTCAATTCAATCACCAAGTATGCTTAAATGCATCTCAAGTATCAGATTTGCGCATTGATCGATTTGGATCCTCTCCCCTTTTTCCAGATTCGATTTTTGATGTAAATTACACACCTAATGATAAGTACTTTGTGACAAGAATCCATAAAGCTGATATCGATTTTCCTGCTGGTATAGCTGTTGTTAAACCACGCCTTGTTATAGCTGCTATGCGGATTCGAGAAAGCGGCCTATCTGATTTGCCTGAGCTAAAAAATTACCTCTTTACATGGCGGCCAAGCGCAGATTATGAGACGTACACGATAACAAAACGTCTAAAATAACACCGGTAGATAGATTCTTCTAAATGATCTAAATTTACCGATACAAGAACATCCCCTTTTATTATACTAGTCGTCATGGCAAGAAAGATAGAAGGGGAGCTAGTCTCCAATAGATCCGCATATCATCATTACGAAGTAGAAGATACCTTAGAAGCAGGTATTGTCCTTACCGGAACAGAGATCAAATCTTTACGCGAAGCGCATGGCAGTCTACAAGACAATTACGTCGATATCGTAGATAACGAGGCTTTTCTTAAACAAGCCTACATTCCTCCGTATTCCATGGGCAATGTTCATAACCATGAAGAAAGAAGAGATCGAAAGCTTTTACTCCATAAAGGTGAAATCGCCAAACTTAAGAAGATGACACAAATCAAAGGCTATACTTTAGTAGCTCTTTCCCTGTATTTAAAAAAAGGGATTGTCAAGGTCCGCCTTGGCGTTTGTATCGGAAAAAAACTTCACGATAAAAGGGCAGCTTTGAAGAAAAAAGAAGCCGCTCGTACGATAGAAAGACATCTTGACAGATGAACCGTTTGTTTTTTAAACTAGTGCTTTACCGGTAGTTTCGGACAAGTTATGCCACAAAAATCGTCGTAATTTCTCAAATAGATTGAGTCAAAACGAACTGATTTTTCACATAATATTTTGTCTAGAGCTGCGTTTTAAAAAGGGTTTTCATGAAAGCTGTAATACAAAGATCAGAGCTAGTCGCACTTATTGGCCGTTTGCAAAGTATTGTTCCTACCAAACCAATTATCCCCGTTTTATCTAACGTTCTCGTCGAAGTCGCTGACGGAGTAATAGTCTTAAGCGCTACAGATTTAACTGTTAGTATGAGAGCTGCAGCACCTGCAAAGGTGTTTGAAGAAGGATCATTAACCCTACCGGCAAAAAGATTTTTTCAACTTATTCGTGAAATGACCGTCTCAGAAATCACTATTGAATCTAAAACAGACGGAGTGGCTTTAATTACCGCAGGTTCGTCTCATTTCCGCATCCATGGAATGGATAAAAGTGAATTCCCCTCCTTCCCAGATCTTTCCAACGCTGAAAATTTCCGCATCCAGGGAAAACGACTTAAAGAATTATTCGCTAAGACATCCTTTGCTTGTGCTCGCGATGATAGTAGACAAGTTTTGGGCGGTGTTTATGTTGAAATTGAAAATGAAAAAATCACCCTTGTAGGTACAGATGGAAAGCGTTTAGCGAAAACGCATGATGAAATCAGCTTCCATACAGCTGAAAAAATCAGCATGATTGTTCCTCTTAAAGCTGTAGAAGAAATGACAAGACTTCTCGACGTGGATGAAGCTGTCAATGTGCGCTTGATGCATGACAAAATTTCTATTGAATTTGAAGGGACAACCGTAGTTTCTAAGCTTCTTGTCGGACAGTTCCCTGATTTTCGTAGAGTAATACCTAAGCAAGATGCAATGCAGAGCATTTCAGTTCATAGAGAAGAGCTCATATCCCTTCTTAAGCAAGTTGCCCTTTTCACATCTGAGGTGAGCCATTCGGTTCGCTTAGTTTTTGATAAAGGTGAGCTAAAACTCCAAGCTGCAAATAGCGATATTGGCGAAGGCAGAGTACACATGCCGGTAGATTACTCTAATGATAGACTTGAAA
>VGMA01000068.1 GCA_016866575.1 Chlamydiota bacterium | reverse complement strand
GAGAAGGATTTAGCCGCTAGTGGCGCATTTTTAGAAAACAGCTTGATCCCTTTAACGATACTTGAAATCAAAAAGCACTTTCCTCACCTATTCATCATTTGCGATGTGGCGTTAGATCCTTACACAAGCCATGGGCACGACGGCATCATCGACTCTAGTGGCAATATACTTAACGATGAAACCGTAGAAGCTTTAGAGCGGCAGGCTCTTATTTTAGCAAGTAAAGGAGCTGATGCTGTAGCTCCTAGTGATATGATGGATGGAAGAATAAAATCGATCCGAAGGCGCTTAGATCAAGAAAGTTTTATCAATACTAACATCATCTCTTACGCTGCCAAGTACGCATCTTCACTCTACTCCCCTTTTCGAGATGCTCTTTGCAGCAGCCCCAAATTCGGCGATAAGAAAAGCTATCAAATGAACCCAGCAAATGTTCGCGAAGCTCTTTTAGAAGCGAAGCTAGATGTTGAAGAAGGGGCAGATATCTTACTCATTAAACCCGCATCTATTTACCTCGATGTGATCTATAGAGTCAAACAAGAGACCGATCTTCCGATTGCTGCGTATCATGTAAGTGGAGAGTATGCGATGGTCATGAGCGCACACGAAAAGGGGTATTTAGACGCCTCTAAAGTTTTTTATGAGACCCTCCTTTCGATAAAACGGGCAGGAGCAGATATGATTTTTACTTACGGATTCAATTGCATTGCACCTTTTCTTTAATTGCCTCCTCAAGTATATTACCTAGTTAGATTGTCACCATTTAAGGATTTGCATGGAATATCTCAAGCAGTTTCAAGCACATTTAGATCAAAACGACCTCCCTTCAATTGTTAGTCTTTGGCAAGAATATTGTTTAAGCGACGAGATAGACCCTGAAGAAACTATTCTCATCTTACAAGGGATCAAGGATTCCGGGCTATGTGATGCTTTTGGATGCTACGTTGAACAAATACTTCCCCTCTGGGAAGCCTTACCTGAATCAAATAAAAAACATAAACTCATATGTTTAATTTTTGACACCCAGTCTACAAACGAGCCATCTTTAGCAGAACTTGCATACAATTATTTACAGGCCCGCTACGGAAGTGATCCTTCATTTCTTCAAAAAATCCGTTTAGTTGGATTGAGAGAAAAAGAAAAATTTCGCTCATGCATATCCAATTTCGATGTACTCAACCACATGGTAGTAGGGAATTTTTTCCTCCACACAGGCGGCTGGGGCGCAGGTGAAGTAATGGAAGTTTCTAGCTTAAGAGAGCAGGTAATTTTAGAATTCGATTACGTTGCAGGACAAAAAGATCTCTCTTTTGACAACGCTTTCAAAACTCTTCTACCTATTCCTAAAACCCACTTTCTTGCTATGCGATTTGGCAACCCCGATGAACTTGAAAAAATTGCCAAAGCAGATCCTGTCAAAGTGATTCGCCAGCTCCTTTCTGATTTAGGACCAAAAAGTGCTCAAGAGATCAAAGATGAGCTTTGTGATCTAGTGATCCCTGAAGCAGATTGGATCAAGTGGTGGCAGACAGCAAGAACGAAAGTAAAAAAAGATACACTCATCGAAGTGCCTGAAAATGTACGCGACTGTTTTTGCTTAAGAAGCGCAGAAGTTAGCCACGAAGAGAGATTGCAAAAAGCGCTCAGCACCAAGCCTGATGCAAATACGCTCATTGAAATGATCTACTCCTTCATGCGCGATTTCCCTTCTGCTTTCAAAAACGATACATTCAAAGAATCTTTGAGAGCGCAATTGGTTGAAATCCTTGCAAACAAAGAAATCACTGACGGACAAGAAATCCAAATTCTATTCTTCTTGCAAGATCTCGACTACAAAGAAGACAAAACAAAAATTCAAGATCTATTGAACCGCTTCACCAAAATTGAAGATGTGATTCAAGAGATCCACGTCATTGCATACAAAAAGCGTTTCTTAATTGAAGTACGCTCTAACTGCAAAGATTGGCAAGACATCTTCTTAAAGCTTCTTTTTATTGTCGATGCTGCTCCGCTTAGAGATTATCTATTATCAGAGCTTCTATCAGCAAAACATGAAGCTAGCGTGATTAAGAAACTTGAAGATCTCATCGATAATCCAACGATTGCTCCACAAGTGCTCATTTGGTACTTCCAAAAAGCGATGAACGATACAACCTTGCCTTTAAGCGACCAAGAAGGGAAAAATCGTCTGTTTGAAGCATTTTTCACTCTACTTCACAAGATTGAGCAAGATGCAACCCAAAGAGAACTTGTCAAGAAAATGCACCAGTTCCTCTCTGGCGGACGCTACCAAAATGTGCGTCAAATTTTCCAAGGGGCAAGCAAAAACGTAGTAAAAGAAATTTTACTTCTTAGCACAAAATGCCAAACTCTATCAGATCACGACATCAAAATTCTCTACTCTCTAGCAGAAGTAGTGCACCCATCTATCGGAAAATTGGGCAAAAAAGAAGAAGAAGATGAAGGGATTGTGTGGACTACTGAAGAAGGCTACAACAAGTTAAAGAGCCGCATCCACCAAATTGCAACCGTAGAAACGGTGGAAAACGCAAAAGAAATTGAAGTAGCAAGATCTCACGGCGATTTAAGAGAAAATAGCGAATTCAAATTTGCCTTAGAAAGAAGAGATCGTCTACAAAGCGAACTTCGGTTCTTATCCCAGCAATTAAACAGCATGAGAGTTCTCTCTTCAGAAGATATCGTTACTGATCGCGTATCTGTTGGAACGATTGTGACGTTGCAAAACAACAAAGGTGAAACAACAACATACACATTATTGGGACCTTGGGATGCTGACCCTGAAAAGAATATCCTTTCTTTCCAGTCTAAGCTTGCACAAAGTTTAAAAGACCTCACTGTAGGAGCTAAGTGCAATATCCAAAACCAAGAGTGGGAAATTGTAAAAATTCATAGCTTCTTTGGGTGAGAATGTAGTAGTCTTTCTCTCCATGGAAATTGTTATAGCCACTACGAATCTGCACAAGATTATGGAGCTTCGCACGATGCTTAAACCTCTTGTGCAGGTAGATATTCTCTCTTTACGAGATTTTCCCTCCTATGTTCCCCCTGAGGAAACAGGATCTACCTTCGAAGAAAATGCAAAGATTAAAGCACTAAATGCAGCAAAAGTGCTTGGTAAAATTGTATTAGCCGACGACTCAGGCCTTGTTGTTCCCGCTTTACACGGAGAGCCCGGCGTAATTAGTGCAAGGTATGCAGGCGAAAATGCCAGCGATGCAGAAAACCGCTCTAAGCTTGTAGATAAACTCAAAAAATTGAAAGAGTCAGAGCGTACAGGATATTTTGAATGTGTTTTAGCGCTCGCTAAACCTGATGGAATCGTAAAAACGTGTTCAGGCACTTGCGAGGGGATCTTGCTGTTAGAAGAAAGAGGAAGAAACGGCTTTGGGTATGATTCTTTATTTGTAAAATACGATTACGGCAAAACGTTTGCAGAGCTTGACGAAGCGACAAAAAATCGGATCTCACATCGACGAAAAGCTCTTGATAAACTCTCAAACGCCTTACAAGCATGTATTACATAGACGGCTATAACTTACTATTTTCCATCATCGAAGAAAAGCCGATAGAAAAAACCCGTATCGAGCTTATCGATCTACTTTCCGGCCTTGTTGCTGATGCAAGACTTAGTGCAACTGTGATCTTTGACAATCTCAGCGAGCTGTCTACCTCTAATCCAACTCTTGAGTACCATTCATCGCTATCTGTTCTTTTTTCTCCAAGAGGTCTTTGCGCAGACAAATACATCCTAGAGATCCTTCATGGCCTTGAAAATACCCGCCTAGCAACTGTTGTCACTTCTGATGTTTCTTTAGCAAACCACTCCAAAATGCTAGGCGCTAAAGTGGTTTCAAACGAACAGTTTCTTAAATTTCTTTCGCGTAAAACTCGAAAAAAAGAGGAACACAAAATCCCTTTTCAAGGTAAAAGAGAGCTCGAAAGACTACGGATCATCTTCGAGGAGCGTTACAACAGCATCGCTCTAGGTGAAATCGAATAAACAAATCCAAATTCAGACTCGATCATTCTATAAAAATAGAAAATTTGTTTGCATACTATTTGTTTTTATATAGAATTTATACATGATATTAAAAAATTTGCATCTATTCGCCTTTTGTTTATCTTCTTCTCTACTTTTTGCTATACCTCCTGCTTCAATCCCCGAAGAATTGTACGATAGCTATACCTTAGAAAAAACAATACCCGTTCTAGATTGGTATCGCGATGACAGCTATTCTGAAAATGAAACAAAATTCTATTCCAGAGAAGAAATCGACGCTAACATCGAAATCGTTAAACAGCAAGGTACGGGATATTACGGCATCACAGATACCTGGCTATACGATTTACTTGGCACTTTTCCTATTGAGGGAAAAGAAGTTGGTATCATAGGCTCTGCTTTACCTTGGTATGAAAGCATTGTCATCGCGTTTGGGGGTAAACCCATTACCGTTGAATACAATACCTTATCAACAGACCACCCCTCTTTAGAAGTTTTGAGTGTTGCCGAGTTTGAAAAAAACCCTAGACGGTTTGATCTACTACTATCAATATCGAGCATAGAGCATGATGGACTTGGTAGATATGGTGATCCTATTAACCCTCAAGGGGACTTAGAGTTCATGAACAAAGCTAAAAACTTTCTTAAGCCGGGTGGGAAAATGATTTTAGCAGTACCTGTCGGACAAGATGCACTTGTTTGGAATGTTCACAGAATTTACGGAAAAATAAGACTTCCTATGCTCTTAAAGGGATGGAAAGTTCTTGCCCATTTTGGTTGGGACACATCCATGCTTAACGCTCCTCTTGGTTATCATATTTATCAACCCATCTTTTACTTAACACCAGAAGAATGAACTACATTTTTTTTGCTACATTTCTTTTTCCTTTTTCTTTGATTTTTGCTGATTTGACATTCTCTGAAGAAGAAGCAATAGATTCGTTGATGAAAAAAATTTGCAGTGTAGAAATTCAGGAAAAAAATATCACAGAAATCTATGGATTCAATCAAATCGATCGAGATGCTTGGATAGCTGAATTGGCTTCTAAAGTACCAAAAGGTAGTAAAATTCTTGATGTTGGCGCCGGCACCTGCCCTTACAGATCTTTATTTTCCCACTGTGAATATTTTTCTCATGATGCAAAATGTTATGAAGGAGAAAAACTTGGTGGAGCTACAAAATATGGAGAAATTGATTTCGTCTCGGATGTCACTAATATTCCTGTAGAAGATGATTTTTTTGATGTTGTAATCTGCACTGAAGTATTGGAACACGTTCCTCATCCAGATCAAGTTCTTTATGAAATATCTCGTATTTTGAAAAAAGGGGGCTGTGTTTTTCTAAGCGCTCCTTTTGCCTGTGGACTTCATCAAGAACCTTACCACTTCTACACAGGATTTACTCCTTACTGGTATCAAAAATTCCTTCCAGAAGCAGGAATGAAGATCACAAAAATCACCCCAAATAATGGTTTTTTCAAATATCTTGCTCAAGAAAATACAAGATTTTTAGGTCTTTGGGAACTTCATAAGAGCTTATATCCCGAAGAAACACATATATGTATTAAGAAACTTTTTGGGGAATTGCTACCACGCTTTCTTTATCAAATAGATGAAAATTGTTCTTATTTTCAATTTACCGTGGGATATCATGTTGAAGCGATCAAGCAGTAAGTCTTGCTATCTCATCTAAATGATTCTTCGCACCTGAAAGGGGTGGTCGATCATGTCAATTCTCTCTTTAAGATCTCTTATAATGACCCCTCCATCTTTCAGCCTCGATTCAATCACTTTCTGCTGATCCAAAGCGATCACCATGTGCCCTGGCCATATAAGGATGTCAAGTGGCTCTATGGCATTTAAAGAGATCTGTTTTCCATAGCTGATGAGTTCTTTAGTGTTTCTAGGAATAGTTGCTTGAAGCACTTCGTAGTAAAGGCCAGAGCAGTCTACACCCTGGAAAAGACTGTAGGACTTTTCAAAACTATTTGTTGTGTTGACTGGATAGAGATTGGCGATTTTTTCTATCCCCTGCACATAGTTTCCACCCCAAACATAGATGCATTTTGGGAAATTCCAAAGACGATCTAGAACAGATTCTTTACTGATTTTTACTTCTTGAATTTGTTTTTCTTGATCATGAAGAAAGCGCTTATCGAAATATAGTGAAGAATTTGAGCTGTATTTAGGTATTTTGATCTCGAGAATATGAGGATAGATCTGTGATGCTTTCACGATGTTAAACGCTGTATTTTCAAGTGCAATGAATTCAAGAGCGCGAAGCAATTTTTCTTCATCGAATAAAAGTGCATCTTTAGAAAAGACATTCTCAAGATCTTGTCGATTGAAAATAGGTGTTGGCTCTAAAAAGGTAAACATATTTTGTAGTTTACCATGTTCTTGATTTAGAACTTATTTTTTCTCATTCTTCTTTTCTTGCAAAAAGAAAAGTATTCACAAATTTTTTATATCTTATGGGTAAGCTCTCTTGAACTATAATCAAAAAACGAATACATTCGACTTGTTTCTATACGGGGTATTATGAGGCATATTAGTTACATTCTATCTACTTCACTGATCCTTTTTCTTGGTGGCTGTGCATCTAAACCTAAAGCTAAGCATGAAAGAAAAAAATCTCTAAAAGTTAACTTAGAGCAAGTCATTTCACTAAACATAGTTTCTGAGCCTCAAACTCTTGATCCTCGCAAAGTGCGCTCTTTATCTTGCATCAACTTAGCTCGCATGTTTGGCGAAGGGTTAACTCGTGTTGGCAAAAACGGAATGACCGAGCTAGCACTTGCTGAATCAGTAAAAATCTCAGAAGATAAAAAAACCTACACTTTCAAACTCAAACACTCTTTTTGGTCAAATGGCGATCCTCTGACAGCGGAAGACTTTATTTATGCTTGGAAAAAATCTCTTTCTCCCTCTTTTCCTTCTGACAATGCCTTTTTGTTGTATGCAATCAAAAATGGTAAAAGCATCAAAAATGGTGAACTTCCAACAAGTTTTTTAGGCGCCTATGCCGTAAGTGAAGATACGATTGTGGTAGAGTTAGAGCACCCGGTTCCCTACTTACTTGAACTGACAAGTTTACCTATTTTTTTTCCAGTCAATGGACAGTATGAAAAAGAGCATCCCCATTGGAATATGGAGGCAAAATCTTTTATCTGTAATGGCCCGTTTTTACTCCATAAGTGGAGCCATAGTAATGAAATCATTGCTGTAAAAAACCCTAACTACTGGGACAAAGAAGCGGTCAAGTTAGAAAAAATCAAAATGTTGATGGTCAATGAAGAAACAGGCTTTAAAATGTTTGAAAATAAAGAGCTCCACTGGGAGGGCTCTCCTTTTTCTTCTGTGCCTATCGATGCAATCAACTATTTGACAAAAGAGGGTAAAATCTCGTCAGATCCCTTACTTGGCACATACTGGATACGAACCAACACCTCTAAATTTCCATGCAATAAAACAGAAGTTAGAAGAGCGTTAGCTTTAGCAATTGATAGAAACTCCATCGTTGAACACATCACACAAGGGCATCAAATCCCTGCTACCGGTATTGTACCCGTTTCTATGGGGCTCCAACAAAAACCTTACTTTGCCGATGGATCAATAGAAAAGGCGCTAGAGCTTTTCGAACATGCTTTAACATCTGAACAAATCTCATCTCATGATTTACCTGATTTGACGATTATGTACGTAGCAGATCAACGAAACCACAGAATAGCTCAAGCAATCCAAGATCAGTGGAAAAGCTCACTTGGCATTAAAGCAAAATTAGATCCTGTAGAGGCGAAAGTTTTTTTTGATAGAATGTCGAAAAAAGATTATCAACTCGCTTGTGGTTCATGGATAGCTGATTTCAATGATCCAATCAATTTCTTAGAAGTATTCAAATCAAAAAATATCGGGACCAATAACACAAATTGGGAAAGTCCTGATTACGCTAAAGCGTTAGAAGCCTCTTATCTTTCTTCTACACCAGAAGAGCGAAGAGAGCATCTTCAGTATTCAGAAAAACTTCTCATCGATGCGATGCCGGTGATTCCAATTTTTCACTACACAATGCTCCATATGCAAAATCAAGGTTTAAAAGATGTGGTTCTTTCTGAATCAGGACACATTGATTTTAAATGGGCCCACCTAGAGGAGGATGTTTGATGATCCGTTGGTGCACACTTTTATTTACTAGCTCTTCTCTTTTTGCAAGAACCATTACCATGATTAACGATAGTCCCTATCCGCTAACAGCGCTCATCTTTGATGCACAAGGGACAAAAGTTGCAACAGTGAATGTAGATAGAGGCGCTACTAGCTATTTTGATTATGAGCAAACAGCTTTTAGCCCGCAGCACAACTCGATTTATGCGCTCTACACAGTGCGATGGATCTGTAGAAATAGTGATCGTCCTTATGACTATTCTCAGCAAA
>VGMA01000067.1 GCA_016866575.1 Chlamydiota bacterium | reverse complement strand
TTTGGACCGGCTTTTTTGAGACAATGTCAATGCAGAGTCTAACGCACTTATCACAGATATAAGCATTAGGTCCTGATATGAGTTTTTCTACGCTGTCTTCGGTTCTTGCGCAAAATGAACAGGCTGGTTGATCTGATGACATTGTTTACCCTTCTAAACTTTTGGTACATTCTTTTTGGAGTGAACGACTTGGTCGACTATTCCATAAACTCTTGCTTCTTCGGCGCTCAAATAAAAATCGCGATCTGAGTCTTCGATAATTCTCTCTAAAGGCTGATTTGTGTGGAAGCTGATGAGTTTAGAGAGTGTTTGTTTAAGGCGCAGAATTTCTTGGGCTTGGCGCTCAATATCTGCTGATGTTCCTCCTACACCTCCGTGAGGCTGGTGGATCATGATTCTGCTATTAGGCAAAGCAAAGCGCTTTCCTTTTGTTCCAGCGCAAAGTAGTAGCGCTGCCATGGAAGCTGCCATACCGATGCAATAGGTATGTACTTCACATTCAAGATATTGCATAGTATCGTAGATCGCAAGTCCTGATGAAATGACTCCGCCAGGGGAATTGATATAGAGATTCACCGGCTTTTTGGAGTCCATCGATTGGAGAAAGATCATCTGCGCGATCACGAGGTTCGCTATCTGGTCATCGATTTCTGTACCCAAAAAGATGATACGATCGGATAATAGACGGGAGAATATATCCATATGTCTCTCGCCTTTAGCGGTTTCTTCAATGACGTTAGGAATGATACGCATGTCCACCTTCTCTCTTTTATGGTTTTAACTTCAGGGGCCTGCCCGGTCAAGCTATTTTTTAATACAAAACCCAGGTTACCAAACTGACGATCTATTGTCCAGAGAGGATCTTGCTAATCAAAAAGTCTTGCGCTTTAGAGAGCATCAAACGTGAGAACATCATCGCTTCTTGTTCTTTTGTATGCTCTTGCGGATTTAAAGTCGCAGGATCAGCAAACATCGCATCTAATGTATTGTCAATTTTTGGATACATTTCGTCGCGTGAAAGTGTGATTTTGTTTTCCTGAGCAATTCTGCGGCAGATGTAGTACATTCTGATCGCTTTTTCAGACTCAAGTTTCAAAGCTTCTTGTTGCTTATCTTGCTCTTCTTTTGAGAGGTTTTTCCAGCGCGCTTGGAATACTCGATCCTGGAAGCGCTGGTTCATTCTGTAGTGCATTTCCTTTTCTAATAAAGAAGTAGGAATGTCAAATTGCACTTTTTCTAATAGGATGTCAGCAAGACGATCTCTATTGGTGTTTTGCTCACGAACAACAGCTTGCTTTTCCATGTTGCTTTTTAGGCGGCTAAGCATTTCATCTTTTGTAGCAACACCCACTTTTTTAGCAAGTTCATCGTCGATAATAGGAAGATTCGGCACTTCAATTCTTTGCAAAGTGATCCGTACGTTCTTCTCTGTATATTCTTTTTTGACTTCTTCAGTTTCTGTGCTGTCAGCGTGGCTTTTGCCTTCTTTACTTTCAGAAACGTTCATCCCGATGATGATCTCTCTCATCCATTCTGCCATAGAGGTAGAAGAGATTTCAAAACGAGATCCTTGGAATGGTTTAGAAGGGGGATTAGTGTCGAGATCTTCTATATCAATAACGACATAGTCACCCATTTGTGCTGGGCGATCTGTTACGCTTTCCCACTTTGCATAGAAAAGTCGAATTCTTTTTACAGTTTCATCGACATCGCTGTCAGAGACAGTTTCTTTTTCAGCGGGTGTGAATCCAAGAGAATGTGGGTCAAATTGCGGTACAGAAGGTTCTGTTTCGAATTTGAATGTCATCTCACACATTTCTTTTGAAAAAGAATCGAGATTGTAAGAAATTTTTGTATTTTGTCCTAAAAGGGGAATCCTTGCTTCTTTTTGGCAGGCTTTGAAAGCTTCGTCAGCAAGAACTTTTTGCGTTTCTTCTTTTAATGCTTCAGGAAATTTCGTTTGGATGATGTTAAAAGGAGCTTTTCCTTTTCTAAAGCCTGGGATAGAGGTGTGTTTAGCAATTTGTTTCCCTGCTTCTTTTTCAGCCGAAGCGATTAAAGGAGCTTTTGCTTTCACACGGAAAGAAACGATACATCCTGGAAGATGTTCGATAGTTGCTTCAATAATATCAGTGGTAATAGTTTGCATAGGGATTCCAAGGTACGGTTAAGCGGGTGATGGGATTCGAACCCACGGCCCTCACGTTGGCAACGTGATGCTCTACCACTGAGCTACACCCGCAAAGTAGCAAACATACTACGTTTTAGGTCAAAAAAAAACAAGAGGAAAATAAAATAACCTCATTTTTTCAGATTTCATGCGGGTTTGAAGAGGGGATTTTTTTTCTCGTTACAGAAATAGGAAGGAAATTTACAATCAGGGATAATTTTTCGTTGCTTTTGACAAGCAAAAAGTGTAAAAACCCACCAAGAGGTGTGGCATATGTTAAATGTTCGTAAGCTCAAGCAAGATTATTCGCAGGCAGTGCTCCGCGAAGGTAAGGAATTGTTCGACAGCGGAAAGGTGCTATCTGCAAAGATCATCAATATTGATGCAACTTCTCTTCGCATCAGCGCTAAAATAGAAGGGCAATTCAATAATACATACGAAAGTGAAATCGAAATAGATCGCGATGAATGCGAAACTATAGATTCAGATTGTGATTGTCCTTATCATTACGATTGCCAGCATTTGGCAGCGCTCTTGTTTTATCTAGAAGCGCACCTTGATGAAATTTTGGTCAATTATTCGAAAGAGACAAATCTTGAAGCTCTTCAAGATGAGGACAAATTCGATGAAAAGCAAAAAGAAGTTATCCTTGAAGCTGTAAAAGAAGCTGCTATCAAGCAAGAGCAAAAACAAGATGAGCAATATCAAAGAGAGCTTATGCAAGAATACATTCTTGCTTCAAAAACTCTTTCGGTATCTCCATTCTTTTTGCCAAAAGAAGAAAGGCAAACAGATACAGCTGATCTTGCGCTCATTTTTACTTTACCGCCAGCTAACGCTAATATTCGACCTATTGTAGAGCTTCAGCTCGCATTGAGGCTTAAGTCTCGCTCAAAGCCGCTCCATATTCCGTGCGCTAAGGATTTTATTGATGGACTTCGCCACGAAGAGCCGCTTTATATTGGTGGAAAAAAATATCTTTTCTCACTCGATTCGTTCAAAGAAGGGCAAAAAGAGATTGCCCGCATGCTCATGGATTACGGGCGTGTGCATGATAAGCCTACGACAGAAAAAAGCCAAAGATGTGCATTCATCGAGCTTAAATCGTTCGGTCTTATTTTAGCAGAAGCTTATGAAACAGCGCAGCGCTCTTTAGGTAAAGGATCTTTTTCTGAAGAAGATCTGCCGCATCTTCCTTGCATTTATGAAGAGTCTTTAGAAAATCCGGTTAGGTTTTCTCCATCGCCAGCTCTTTTTAGAGTCTCTTTGGAGTATATTGAGCCGCCAGCAAAGAAGATTTTGCTCAACCCTATGATCTCTTTGTATCAAAGCACGGTGCAAATTGAGGAAGCAAGGCTTTTAGAGTGTGCTCATCCAGGGCTTATTTTTGATCATGTGTACTACAGATTCGCTTCGCACATTACAAGGCAGCACTTGATGCACCTTATGGAGCTTCGTGAAATTACGGTTCCTGAACCTCTTTTTGGTACATTCATTGAAAATTCGTTGCCAGAGCTTGCCCGTTATGTCGATCTTTTAGAAAACGGCATCAGCTCTAAATTTGTAACGATTCCTTACGTACACAATGTTAAAGCAATTTGCAACCTCTCTTATCTCGATGGTGAATTGGAAGCTGAGCTATTTTTTGATTACGAAGGGTTCAAAGTTCCTTCTGCGGTTATGCATTTATCGCAAGAACACTTAAGCTCATTTGTTTCAAAAGAGGGTGTTGTTGCTAGAAATCTTGTCGAAGAAAAAGTGATTACAGATGATCTTTTCCAAGGGTTTTTATTCAGCGAGGAAACAGGTTTATTCGTTGCGAAAACTGAAAAGAAAATCATCGAATTCATGACAGAAGTGATCCCTCGCAATCAAGAGAGAGTGACATTCAACTGTCCGCAAAATCTTCTCGATCAGTTTATCTATGATAAGACAGAGTTTGCTCTAGAGCTTTCTCACACAGACAAAATGCAATCGTATAAGATTGCTTTGACAGTGAACGGCGATCTTGCTGGAACAAAACTAGATCGTTTATGGGAGTGTGTCTTATCAAGAAGAGCGTTCCTTGAGCTATCTCATCAAAAGAAAGCGAAAAAAGGGGAGAAGAGCTCGAAGATCCCAAAAATTTTGGTACTCGATCTCGACAGAATAGCTCCGGTAATTCAGATTTTCGACGAGCTTGGCATTGATGAGCTTGATACCTATGAAATCGAAAGACCTCTTTGGAGCATCGCAAATATTGATGAATCGAACTTCAAAGATTTGCCTGTTAAATTCTCGATGACAAAGAAGCTCCAAGAAATCCGCAGTCAAATGCTTGGCGAAGTGGATATGGAATTTTCAAGTGTGCCTAAAGAGATCAAAGCAGATCTTCGCGCTTACCAAATTGAGGGTATCCATTGGCTTGAAAGACTACGCTCTATGTATCTAAACGGCGTTTTAGCCGATGACATGGGTCTAGGTAAAACCGTTCAAGCGATTGTTGCTGTAACGCAGGCTCACAAAAACGAAGGGACTTCGATTATCGTTTGCCCAACTTCACTTTTGTACAACTGGAAAGAAGAGTTTGCTAAATTCAATCCTCATATGAAAGTGATGATTGTCGACGGTGTGCCAAGTCATCGTAAAAAGATGATTGAAGCTGCAAAAGATGTCGATATCATTGTTACTTCCTACAGCTTGCTTCAAAAAGATATTGAGCAGTACCAAGCGGTATTTTTCAAATGTGTGATTCTAGATGAAGCGCAGCACATCAAAAATCGTGGTACGCGCAATGCTAAATCGGTGAAAATGCTTAAGAGCGAGCATAGAATGATCCTTTCTGGTACGCCGATAGAGAACTCTTTAGAAGAGCTATGGTCGCTCTTTGATTTCTTGATGCCGGGATTCTTGAGCACTTTTGATAGATTTTTGGAAAAATATATCCGCTCGCAAGGGGAAGAGCATACAAAAAATCTCGAGTATTTACGTAAAAAAGTGGCTCCATTCATTATGCGCCGCATGAAAAGCGATGTACTTCACGATTTACCGCCTGTATCAGAGCTTGTTTATCACTGCCCACTTTCAGATGTGCAGCTTAATCTGTACCGCTCTTATGCAGCTTCAGCGCGTGATGAGCTTGTCAAGCTTGTGGAAAGAGATGGATTTGACAAAGTGCAAATCCACGTTCTTGCAACGCTTACCCGCTTAAAGCAGATTTGCTGCCACCCTGCAATTTTTGCAAAAGAGTCTGCAGAAGATGGCGATAGTGCTAAGTATGAAATGATGAACGATCTATTGACAACCTTGATTGAAGGTGGTCACAAGACTGTTATCTTCTCGCAGTACACGAAAATGCTTCAAATCATGAAAACAGATTTTGAGCAAAAAGGGATCCGCTTTGTCTATTTAGATGGAACAAGCAAGAACCGCTTAGAAATTGTGAAAAAGTTTAACGAAGATCCAACCATTTCAGTCTTCTTAGTCTCTTTAAAAGCTGGTGGAACAGGTCTAAACTTAGTAGGGGCAGATACTGTCATCCACTACGATATGTGGTGGAACCCGGCTGTGGAAAATCAGGCGACTGACCGCGTACACCGCATGGGTCAAGACAAGAACGTTTCTGTATACAAACTCGTATCTCTTGGAACAATTGAAGAAAAGATTGTCGAGATGCAAAAACGTAAGCAAGGTCTTGTGAAAAAAGTTGTCAGCTCAGATGAAGAAGCACTATCCAAATTGACATGGGAAGATGTGCTTGAGCTTCTTGAGACTTGATTTTAGAGGTAAAGTCCCCTTTTGACGAGGGGGCTTTACTTTCTTCTTATTCGTAGTCTAAATTTAGAAAAGATTCTGTATCCTAATTGGAAAAAGGGTTTTAGTAGGGGAGCTTGCAAAAGTACCGCTACAAAAAGTAGGTTTGTTCTAGCATACATTTCACTAAGAACATCTACTCCTGTTAAAACGTTTCCTTCTTTATCAAAACCGTGGATTTGCTTCATTGCCGTGCTGTAAGAAAAAAGGGTAGTGATCTTACAAAGTTCGCAGCTATCTTTTGGCGCCTTGTAGATCAAAAGGCCTGATTGTTTTCTTTTTTGCAAATGGCACATCTCTTTAGAGCAAATTGAACATTTTGCATCAAATATCACAGTAAAAGCTTTTTCAAGATGCTCTCTATTTGTGAAGCTAAGGTAGATATTGAAGAGCTTTTTATGGAGTAAAATCAGTACGAGCGCAAATGCGAAATTAAGAAAGAAAATGGAGTAAGGCAAAAGAGGGGGATAAGCAATACAAGGGTTTATAGGATAAAAGAAAAACAACGAAAGCGCCCCGGCAAGAAAAGAGAAGAAAAAAATCTTTTTATGCACAATCATGAAGCTCGGTTTAAAAAGAAGTAAGAGCGCAATTAGCGCATATCCTATGACATATAACCATGAGATATCCATTAAAAGCAAAGCTAGTGGCAAAAACAAACTCATAGAATAGATCAAAAAGGGTAATAGCATGGAAATGATCATAGGCCTCGTGTTTTTATAAATCTTCTTTTATGCTAAGTATATTTTAATCGCCATTTTTATTTTCTAACCCCCTCTATTACAAGAAATGGCTTATATTTACTAGTAGCAGCCGCAGCAAGTTTGAGGATCTAGCCCTTGTTCTATTCCTTCTAGGCAATAAGGGCTTATGGCAGAACAAAATTCTTCTTTTGTTGCATAAGCTTCTCCTTGAGCGCAGCTACAAAAACTTTTCCAATTATCACTTATGCCAAATAAGTCATAACAGTACTGTGGTGTAAATAGGTTGTTAGAGAAGCTATATTGTGTATTTAACTTTTCAGTTGTGTCATTTTTTTTTGGAGATTTAGGCATCATTTTTTCCTTTATAAGCTATTTATTTTCATGATAGCAGCCGCAGCATGTTCCAGGGTCAAGGTTTGATTGTTTGGCTAAGTCGCAATAAATAGTTGCGCAGTTACACCAATAGTCCATTGCATCTCCCCCTAAAGCAATGACGCATTTACAAAATGCTTCCTCGTCCGCTGAAGCCCCGGTCATAAATTGCGTATAGCATGGTTCTATTTGATCTCCAGTAGTACATAAAGTAGCGGTAGATAATTGTTTTTGTTTATTTTTTGGAGTTTTTCTTTTTTTTGATATAAAAACCTCTTGTATCAACGTATTTCTTTAAGTATAGGCTTTTGAAAAAAATAAAACTTAACTCATTAATATTTAACGACAAAACGGAAATGATTCACTGCGAATTGTTAGGATGTGCAATACAGTTGCCAAGCAAATAATTTTGGGATAAGATGGGTCCATTTATGTGAACTTAGGGCCAAGTGTATGAAGGGATCGGAAACATTGACAGATCAAGTGGGTAAACTCTACCAGGGTGCAATCTCCAAATGGCGCAGCCTTGCAGGTGTGTTTGCAAGTGATATCGGAATCGACTTAGGCACTGCTAATACACTCGTTTATGTTCGCGGAAAAGGGATAGTTCTTGCTGAGCCATCAGTTGTGGCAGTCGATTCTGTGACAAATGAGGTTCTTGCAGTTGGACAAAAAGCGAAAGCGATGCTTGGAAAAACTCCACGCAAGATCCATGCTGTGCGCCCTATGAAAGATGGTGTGATTGCAGATTTTGAAATAGCAGAAGGGATGCTTAAAGCCCTTATTAAAAGAGTCACCCCTTCAAGAAGTCTATTTCGCCCAAAGATTTTGATCGCGGTTCCGTCTGGGATTACTGGTGTAGAAAAAAGAGCTGTGGAAGACTCTGCTCTTAGAGCTGGAGCTCAAGAAGTGATTTTGATTGAAGAGCCCATGGCTGCAGCGATTGGTGTGGATTTGCCGGTTCATGAGCCAGCAGCAAGCATGATTGTCGATATTGGCGGCGGTACTACTGAAATTGCGATTATCTCTCTTGGAGGTATTGTAGAATCAAGGTCGCTTAGAATCGGTGGAGATGAGTTTGATGATTGTATCATCAACTACATGCGCCGCACTTACAACTTGATGATTGGACCTCGAACTGCTGAAGAAATCAAAATGACGATTGGATCTGCGTATCCGCTTGGAGATCACGAGCTTGAAATGGAAGTGCGTGGACGAGATCAAGTAGCTGGGTTGCCGATCACCAAAAGAATCAATTCTGTAGAAATTCGAGAGTGTTTAGCTGAACCGATACAGCAAATCATCGAAAGCGTAAAATTGACCTTAGAAAAATGTCCTCCTGAACTTGCTGCAGATTTAGTGGAAAGAGGTATTGTTCTTGCCGGCGGGGGAGCGCTGATCAAAGGGCTTGATAAGTTCTTGATCAAAGAGTGCGGTCTTCCTGTTATCATTGCGCCAAATCCTCTTCTTGCGGTATGTCTAGGA
>VGMA01000066.1 GCA_016866575.1 Chlamydiota bacterium | reverse complement strand
ACATAGCGGCAAGTATAGCAGAGATCGAGTTTTCTTGGAGAAAGAAAAGTTTTTTAATGTTATAGTTTTACACATGTTAGGAATATTTTTAGATACAGAAACCAACGGATTAGACTTTTCTATCCATAATATCCTTGAAATAGCTTTCGTTATCATGGATTTACGCACCAATACGGTACTTGAAAGCTTTGAAAGAATACTTCAAGTCACAGAAGATGAGTGGGCTTTAAGCAATCTGTACAGTCTATCTTTTAATGGCATATCCAAAGAAATGATGCTGAGCGGCTCATCAAAAGAAATTGTAGTAAAAGATATAAAAAAAATATTCCACAAACATAAGCTAACTAAAGGAAAATCTGTCTTCATTTGCCAAAACCCCTCTTTTGACAGACTCTTTTTTTCAAAATTGATTCCGGTAGATTATCAAGAAAAGCATCAATTCCCCTATCACTGGCTAGATTTAGCCTCTATGCATTTTGCTAAATCAATGCTGCAAAAAATTCCTATTGATGAGATCCATCTTTCAAAAGATCAAATTGCCGATAAATACCATATTGCTAAAGAATCAAAACCTCATCGAGCTATCAACGGTGTTCTTCATCTTATCGAATGCTATAAATCTGTGGTTAAATAAGTTAGGAAATATTTATAAGCACATACTCTAAGCATTTGCTAAAGCGAATGTGCCGCAGCATCCCCTCTTTGGCTTTTTGCAAGGTAGAAAGCATGTGAGGTAAAGGTTTTTGTAAAAGATGTTTGCAACGGATCAAATTTTCTTTTTCCTCAGGGAAAAACAAAGGGCGGTTGAGTTCTTGCTCTAAAGCGTATAAATCGAGCAGCCAATAATAGACCACATTAAAGAGCTCTTTTGTGGTAGTTGTTTCCTTCATGTTATTGATCTCATCCAATGTTTTATAAAATTGGATGTAATCTTGCATAAAATGGTACTTGAGAGCTTCGAGGACTATAGGATAATACTCAAGAAATCCTTCACTGATTAAAGCTTTAGCTTTTCCGATGGATCCGCCTGATAAAGCTGCTATTTTAGCTGAAACCTCTGGGGATAAATCTGAAAAATAGCTTTGCATTTCTTCGTTTGAGATGGAAGCAAAATGGATGGGTACTGCCCTAGACAGTATTGTGGGTAAAACGCGGTCAATATGGGTTGCAAATAAGATAAAGCGATTAAAAAGTGGCGCTTCTTCAAAGGTCTTAAGTAAGGCGTTCATATGAACCGGTAGCATTTCATCAATTCCATCAATAAAATAAAATCGATATGGGGCTTCGAAAGGATAAGTTTCTACATCGTAAAGAAGCTGACGCATTTTATCTACTTGATGATCGACATACACGACATCGGGATGAGTGTCCTTATTCACTCGTTCATCGCCTTGAAACAAATCACAAATCATTTGTTTTGCAAAAAGACGTTTACCTACCCCTGAGGGGCCTTCAAAAAGAAGGACCGGGGGAACGCCTTCTTTAACAAAGCGGTCTAAAATCTGCTTTACTTGTTTATTACCTATGACGTGCATAAAGATGCTCTATCGCTTGATTTTTTACTTCTTCAGCGGTTTTGGATGCATCGAGCACGATGAATCTAGAAGGATGCTCTTTTGCTAGTTGCAAATAGGCGCTTCTCACTGTTTCATGAAACTGCAAAGTTTCTTGTTCTATACGATCAAGATTTCGATTGCTTGCTCTTTTAAGCCCTATTTTGGGATCTAAATCTAAAAGAAATGTTATGTCAGGGACAAGTCCTTGTACGGCTATTTCACAGGCCCTCTGGACAAAATCTAAATCGATCGATCTTGCAGCTCCTTGGTAGACCAAAGTAGAATCGGCAAAACGATCGCATAAAACTGTTATACCTTGAGCGAGTGCCGGCTTAATCACACCTCTTACATGCTCTGCACGATCGGCAAGAAACAAAAACAGCTCTGCTTCATTGGCAAGATCCTCTGCTTCCAGAAGGATCTTGCGCACTAAAGGACCAAAAGCACTTCCTCCGGGCTCTCTAGTGCAAAGTGTTTGCACTAAAGATGAGCGAAAGTGAGCATCAAGTGCACGAATTAGTGTACTTTTACCTACAGCTTCGCCCCCTTCGAATGTGATAAATAGCCCTTTCATTCTACCTCTTTCTCGATTTTCTGCATCGCTACGAGTTTGTCATCATTTTGGAGTGAAACTAGTCTTACTCCTTGTGTAGATCTACCCATAACGCGTAGGCTTTCCATCGTTGTTCTCAAGGTCTGACCGAGGTTAGACATCAAAAGAAGGCTATCTTCATCGCGAACTGCTACTGCACCGATTACGTTACCGTTGCGGTCGCTGGTGATGATGGATCTTACCCCTTTTCCTCCCCTATTGGTCTGTCGGAAGCTATCTACTTTCGAGCGCTTTCCATATCCGTTTTCACAGACCACAAGAATGAGCTCTTCAGGAGTTACAACCTCGCAAGAAACAACTGCGTCTGTTTCATCTTTTAAAGTTACGCCGCGCACCCCTCTTGCTGTTCTTCCGATAGGCCGCACTGTGGATTCTTCAAAGCGAACTGCCATACCGCATTTAGTAAAGAGCATGATTTGCTGACCTTCACGAACAAGTTTAGCTGCGATCACTTCATCACCATCATCAATTGTGATAGCGTAAACCCCTTTCTTTCTTTGTGAACTGTAGCTTGCTAAATCTGTCTTCTTGATCACACCTTTTTTGGTAGCAAACAAGATGCAGGCCTCTTCAGCAAAGTCTGCAACACGAAGAACAGCCGCAATACGCTCATCTTTAGCGATACCTTCAAGCAGATTGACTAAAGCTTTTCCTTTTGCTCTTCTTCCCGCTTCTGGAATTTGCCATACTTTTAACCAGTAGCAGCGTCCGAAGTTAGTGAAAACTAATAGGTTATCGTGAGTATTGGCTACATACACATCTTTAAGAGTGTCAGATTCTTTTTTCTGATCAAAGCCCATCACCCCTTGACCTCCACGCTTTTGTTCGCGGAATGTATCAACTGGCATTCTCTTAATATAATCATCTGTTGAGATTGTGATGATTACCTGATCATTGCTGATGAGATCTTCCATTTGGAGCTCACCTTCTGCAGCGATGATCTTGGTTCTTCTATCAGATTTGGAAGTCTTCTTAAGATCTTCTAGTTCATCTTTGATAATACCTCGAACCAATTTCTCACTTGCAAGAACGGCTCTATAGTACTCAATTTTTTCTAAAAGCTCTTTGTACTCATTTTCTACTTTGTCTCTTTCAAGACTTGTCAACTGGTAAAGTCTTAATTCTAAAACAGCTTCAGCTTGTCTTTCTGAAAACTCATATTCAGCAATCAACGCTCTTTTAGCTTCTGCTTTATCACTAGATGAACGGATCAATTTCACAATTTCATCAAGATGATCTAGAGCTTTGAGATACCCTTCAAGAACGTGAGCTCTTGCTTCTGCTTTTCTTAATTCATAACGAGTGCGTCTTCTAATTACCTCGATTCTATGATCAATCCAAGCTAAGATCATCTGCTTGACGTTCATGGTTCTTGGTAGACCATTATCAAGTGCAAGCATGTTAGAGCCGAAAGTCACTTGCATATCTGTGAACTTATAGAGCTGATTGATGATTACATCAGGAATCTCACCTCTTTTAAGATCAAGAACGATTCTAAAGCCGTCTTTATCAGATTCGTCACGAATATCAGAAACGCCGGTAATGATTTTATCATTAATGAGTTCTGCAATCTTGGTGATAAGCAAAGCTTTATTGACATTGTAAGGGATCTCAGTGATCACAATCTTTTGTCTTTCATTCTTGTCTTCTTCAGTGTGAAGAACGCCGCGGAGAATGATCTTTCCTCTTCCTGTATGGAAAGCCTCTTTTACTCCTCTATACCCGCAAATGATTCCACCTGTTGGAAAATCAGGAGCTGGCATGACCTGCATGATTTCATCAATTGTAGTTTCTGGATCTTCGATAAGAAGATTTGTAGCATCGATGAGCTCACCAAGATTATGCGGAGGAATGTTTGTTGCCATACCTACTGCAATACCGGATGATCCGTTACAAAGTAGGTTAGGAAATTTAGCAGGAAATACTGTCGGCTCCTTCTTGGTCTCATCATAGTTAGGAACATAGTCGACAGTTTCTTTATCCAAATCTTCCATAAGCGCCATAGAAGCATGCATCAGCCTAGCTTCTGTATAACGCATCGCGGCAGGAGGGTCTCCGTCAATTGAGCCGAAGTTTCCTTGTCCGTTAATAAGCGGATAGCGCATGACCCAAGGCTGCGCCATACGGGCGAGTGTTGGGTAAATAACAGTCTCCCCGTGCGGGTGAAAATCCCCTGAGGTATCCCCTGCAATCTTAGCACACTTACGGTGTTTAGCTCCGGGGCTAAGATTGAGCTGTCTCATCGCAAATAAAATACGTCTTTGTGACGGTTTGAGTCCGTCGCGCACATCTGGTAGTGCTCTAGAGATAATTACCGACATAGAATAACGTAAATACGAGTCCTTAAGCTCGTCTTCTACGTTGCGGGGTAAAATCACTTCATTTTCTGTATAACTCATAGTCACCTTATTAAATGTCTAAGTTTTTCACGGAGAGCGCGTGATTTTCAATAAATTGTCTTCGTGGAGCCACTTCCTCTCCCATTAGCATCGAGAACATATGATCTGCTGCTACCGCGTCAGGAATAGTTACTTGAATAAGCGTTCTTACTTTAGGATCCATAGTAGTTTCCCAAAGCTGCTCGGCGTTCATCTCTCCAAGACCCTTATATCGTTGAATCTCAATTCCCTTTCTTCCGTTTTCTCTTAAGAAATCGACAAACTCTTTTAGCGTAAATATAGGTGTTACTTCCTCGTTTTCGGCGATGATATCGAGTATTTTCCCTTCTGCTACAGAGTACTGTTGTAAGCTCAACTGGAACAAGGTCAAGCCTTCTCGCACTTTTTCCATGTGGGCTTCATCATAAAGCTCAAGTGGCTGAAGTGGCTTAGGCTGGAAGATCTTCATCTGAGGCGTCTGCTCTTCTTCAGGAATAGAGGCCAAAGTCGCTTCGTGCTGCTGTTTTTGTTTTTCAATGTAACGCTCTTTAAAATGAACAATCTCATCTCTAGAGTAAGCAAATGCAGGGGCTTCGTCATCAATATGGAGCTGATAACGTGGATACTGCCCTTCTTTTGCTTTGAGCAAGAATTCTCTAAACGGCAAGCCTTTTCTTTCTAATGTAGAGATCATGGACTCAACGTGCAATATAACATTCAAGAGCTTTTTCACCTCTTCTTTGTCCATCATGTCGTGGTGTCCTGCCATGCGGATGTGCACATCGCTTGAACCTAAGCCTAGAACATAATCATCCATTTCGTTTTCAGAGTGGATGTAACGGCTAGTTTTTTTACGCGATACGCGATATAGCGGCGGCTGCGCGATATAGATAAAGTTATTTTCAATAAGAGCCGGCATATGACGGTAGAAGAAAGTGAGCAAGAGTGTGCGGATGTGCGATCCATCCACGTCGGCGTCGGTCATAATAATAATTTTATGGTAGCGCAGCTTTGTAAGATCAAAGTTGTCAGCTCCCACTCCGCAACCGAAAGCAGAGATCATCGATCCAACTTCCTGGTTTTGTAAAATCTTTTCTAAACGGGCTTTTTCTACGTTCAAAATTTTACCGCGGATAGGCAAAATGGCCTGGAATCGGCGGTCTCTTCCCCCTTTTGCCGATCCACCCGCAGAGTCTCCCTCTACTATGTAGATTTCGCATAAAGTTGGATCTTTTTCAGAACAATCTGTCAATTTACCCGGCAATCTTGCACTGTCTAGAGCCGATTTACGCTGTGTTAACTCGCGCGCTCTTTTAGCAGCTTCTCTCGCTTGTGCAGCAATAGAGGCCTTATCGATGATCATGCGAGCAAGCTGAGGGTTTTCTTCTAAGAATGTAGAGAATTCTTCACCTACAATCTGCTGAACTGCGGAAGCTACATCTCCGTTACCGAGTTTTTGTTTTGTTTGACCTTCAAACTGTGGATTAGGCACTTTTGCTGAAATTACAGCAGTCATACCCTCGCGGATATCATCCCCTGTAATGCCGATTTTGTCGTTTTTGAGCAAATTGTGCGCTTTGATATAGCTATTAAGAACTCTTGTAATTGCGGTAGAAAAACCTGTTAAGTGAGTACCGCCTTGACGTGTGTGGATGTTGTTAACATATGAGTAAACATTTTCTGTAAACGTTTCATTCCACTGCATCGCAACTTCAAAATCTAATACGCCATCAGAAAGCTCTTTTTCGCCACGTATCCAAATCGGCTGAGAAAACAAAGGAGATTTGTTTTCGTTGAGATATTTAACAAAAGAAACAATACCACCTTCAAAATTGAAGCTTACATCGTCGATGTTGGGGTCTCTTTCATCAGAAAGACAAATTTCTAGACCTCTATTCAAGAAGGCAAGTTCTCTAAGTCTTTTAAAGATGACATCGTGTTCAAATACTACGACAGAGAAGATCTCTTCATCGGGCCAGAATCTGACGATTGTGCCTCGTTTTTCAGTTGTACCTTTGACAGTAAGATCTTTCACCGGTTTTCCACGTGAAAACTCCATGTGATGGATTTTTCCGTTTTGATGCACATCTACATCGAGTTTCTTTGAAAGGGCGTTTACGCAAGATACCCCTACCCCGTGCAATCCTCCCGAAACTTTATAAGTGTTTTTATCAAACTTTCCTCCGGCATGGAGAATTGTCATGACTACTTCCAAAGCAGAAACATCTCTACCTTGCTTTTTTGATTCTTTATCGTGAATTCCTATAGGAATACCACGTCCGTTATCTTCTACACTAACACTACCATCTTTGTGAAATGTCACATTGATTTTTGTACAGTGTCCTGCTAAAGCTTCGTCGATACAGTTATCTACTACTTCGTATATAAGCTGATGCAAACCATTCATTCCTGTATCGCCTATATACATGCCAGGGCGCTCTCGCACCGCTTGCAAACCTTCTAAAACTGTAATCGAGCTGGCATCGTATGTTTTTTCTTTCGTCATAACCGTCATCTCATTAATCCTTGATATGAGATTTTGACCACATCAGGTAGTTGCGGCAAAATTCTCGCTTCTTCACATTGTTTCATGACACTAAGCGCGGCAGCTGATTTAACCTGCACGAATAAAGTCCCCTTTTCCCATTTGATAGGAACAATAAACGGGCTCATTCTAGGGCCAAGCAATGCAGTAAATTTCTGCAAAATTTGTTTTTCCTGAGCACTGTTTTTTTGATGTATTTTGTCTAATACCGATGACAAAAGGCCTTGAATGGGTCTTGCTGTCGGTTGATTCCCATCGTAATTTTTGGGGGTACGCGTCATGTGTTCATTATAATTGTTGATTGTTTATCTTGCCATAAGTAAAATGTCTTCCATGTACAAACCAGAAAAAATCCGCAATGCGGCAATCGTAGCACACATTGATCACGGCAAGACTACTTTATTAGACAGTCTTCTTGCACAAACAAAAGTCTTTAGGGAAAATGAAGAGGTCCCTACCAGAGCATTTGACAGCTTTGAGCTCGAAAGAGAGCGAGGAATTACCATTTTCGCAAAACACACCTCACTGTATTTCGAAGACTATAAAATTAACTTAATCGACACACCGGGCCACTCTGACTTTTCAGGAGAAGTTGAAAGGGTTCTTGGAATGGTTAATAGCGTTATCTTGTTGGTAGATGCTCAAGAAGGGCCTATGCCACAGACTCGTTACGTCCTCTCCCAAGCTCTTAAAATGGGCCTAAGACCTCTTGTCGTTTTAAACAAAATTGATAGACCTCACGCAAAACCAGAAGAAGCTCTCAATAAAACATTTGACTTGTTTGTCGAATTAGGAGCAACTGACGAGCAATTAGACTTTACTTATTGCTACGCATCAGGCCTCAGCGGTTTTGCTACTCGCAAAATTGATGATCCTAGAGTGGACATGCGTCCTCTGTTTGAACTCATCATTGAGGCGGTTCCAGCTCCTTCCGGAAGCTTGGATGCTCCGTTCCTCATGCAAGCGAGTACAATCTCTTATAATGATTTCTTAGGAAGACAAGCTACTGGCCGAATTCTTCAAGGAAGCATTAAAAAAGGAGATCCGTTTGTAAGCATCAATAAAGATGGTCATCCAGCTCACCATAAAGTCACTAAAATCGACGGTTACAAGGGACTCACAAAGATTGAAATGATAGAAGCCTCAGTAGGCGACATCGTTAGCATCTCCGGAGCTCCTGAGATCATGATCGGGGACACACTTACACATCCAAATCACATCGAACAGCTACCCCCTATCACCCTCAGCGAACCGACCTTATCGATTGACTTCATGGTAAATAACGGACCTTTCGTTGGTCGTGAAGGAAAGCACGTCACAATGAATAAACTCCGCGACCGTCTACAAAAAGAGCGCAGAGCAAACATCAGCTTAAAAATTGAAGATGTCCCAGGAAAAGAAGATAGTATTCAAGTTTCCGGTAGAGGAGAGCTTCACTTAGCTGTTCTT
>VGMA01000065.1 GCA_016866575.1 Chlamydiota bacterium | reverse complement strand
AGCTTGGATCAAAAAGCTGTCTATGTACGATTAAATCTACATAGCGGCGTATCGGGCTTGTGAAGTGGGTGTAGTCAGTTAAAGCAAGACCAAAATGGCCTATTGGCTCATCGCTGTATGCAGCTAATTTCATGCTGCGAATGTATTGCGTTGTTAGACGCTTTTGAAGATTTGTTCCCTCGACTTCCTGGAAAAGCTTTTGGATATCATCAATGGTAGGCTCTTCAGGGAGCTTAAGGTGCAGCGAGTTCGCAAAGCGGTAAAATTCGGCTAAATTCTCACTATCTGGCTTTTCGTGCACACGGTAGATTGCAGGAGAAAGGCGCTTACGAAGCTCTTTTGCTACAAGTTCGTTTGCTTTGAGCATACACTCTTCGATGATCTTATGGGTAATATCATACTGGACAACATAGACATCTGTTGGTACACCATGAGAGTCGATTTTAAGAACATTTTCATCAGTAGATAAATCTACACAACCTCTTTCCAGTTTGTGTTTTTTCAACAAATGGTAGAGATTTTCTAGGTTTTTTAGCGTTTTGTAATGCTTAGAGGGGATTTTTTGGTCTAAAACTTCCTTAGCTTCTTCGTAGGTAAAGCGTTTAGCACTTTTAATAACTCCTTTTTCAAAGCTATGGTGCTGCAATTCGCCTGATTTATTGAAAATCATGTGAACAGTTGCTGTCAATCTAGCAACACCCTCTTTTAAAGAGCAAAGTTCATTTGAAAGCTCTTCAGGAAGCATAGGGAATGCATGGCCTGGAAAATAGGTAGTGTTTCCTCTTAGCACAGCCTCTTCATCGAGCATCGACCCTTCTTCTACGTAGTGAGATACATCTGCTACGTGAACATAAAGATGGATGCGTCCTTCTTCATCGATAACTAAGGAGAGGGCATCGTCGTAATCTTTTGCTGTTTTAGGATCGATCGTGAAGGTTTCTAATTTTGTGTAATCTTTTCTGTTTTTGTAGTCTTGATTTTTGATCGCCTTACCGAATGCTTTAGCTTCTTTTTTTGTCTTTTCAGAAAAATTGGTTGGGATGTCAAATTCAATTGCAGCAACTTGATGATCTATTTCAGGATCAAAGATGGTACCGAGATGGGAAACGAATTTACATTCTAGATCACTATGTTTATCTTTAGGCCATTTCACTACTCCTAAAAGTAGGCGATCTCCAACTGCATATTTTCTTGAAGGAGATTTTTTTACGATCACCGTTTTTGAAGTGCCAAGAAGAGGTACATAGACTAAGGCGTGCTTCTTTGGTAAGATTTTATAGATTGTCCCTACAAGACGGTTTTGCCTTCTTTTGACAATTTTGATCACTTCTCCTTCAGGACCTTTGGCAGAAGGGGGATCTTTTTCGTGCAATTTGATTTCAACCGTATCACCCTCTACAGCGCCTAATATGAAAGGAGGGGGTATAAATACATCAGATCCAAAATTTTTGGGCTCTACCACAGTTACAAATCCAAATCCTTTAGAATGGACGCTGATTTTGCCTATAATTTTCTCTTTTTTCTTCTTTTTAGCAGCCGTTTCGTAGCGGCCTCTTTTGAAAAATATGAACTCTCTTTCGAGCATTGGATTGAGAACTTCATCGAGCTCTTCTTTTTCAACACAAAGGCGATGTGCGAGTTCTTTTTTGCTCATCGCTTTGTAATCTGGACTTTGGAATAATTCGATTAGATCAGTAGCTAGTTTTTTTAATTTTTTCATTTACTCCTAAGAGCGCTTTCTACGGTGTTAGTTAAAAGCATAGCTATCGTCATAGGGCCAACGCCTCCCGGAACAGGGGTGATGTAAGAGCATTTTTCAGCTACGTTTTCAAAATCGACATCGCCTACAATGGTTGTTTCACCATTTTTTTCAATGCGATTGATTCCTACATCAATGACTACGCTATCTTCTTTTACC
The DNA here is from genome assembly GCA_016866575.1 of Chlamydiota bacterium. Taxonomy (GTDB): domain Bacteria; phylum Chlamydiota; class Chlamydiia; order Chlamydiales; family VGMA01; genus VGMA01. Next base: position 6,657 of record VGMA01000065.1, on the reverse strand, counting down.
ATCGAAGCTTTTACAAAATGTGGGCTTCCTAAAGCGGCAATCAAAATATCTGCCCTTTTGCAATGCTCTTCGATGTTTTTTGTTTTACTATGAACAACAGTTAGCGTTGCATCGGCAAACGCCCCTTTTTGCAATAAAAGAGCGGCTAGCGGTTTACCTACTATGTTGCTTCTTCCTATCACAACGACGTGTTTTCCGGAAGTTTGGATGTTGTACGCTTCAAGCAGTTTGATGATTCCATAAGGAGTGCAAGAAGGAAAACCTGTAATATCGCCCATTAAGAGCTTTCCTACGTTGATGGGATGGAATCCATCGACATCTTTGCTTGGATCTAAAGCTAAATGGACGGCTTTAGGGTCGATGTGCGCTGGAAGAGGTTCTTGTACAATGATTCCATGGATTTTTTTATTTTCATTCAAAAGAGCTATCTGAGAAAGAAGATCTTCTTCTGTCGTAGCTTCCGGTAAATTTAAAACAGTAGAATCGATGCCGATTTCCTCGCATCTTTTCTTCTTCATTTTAACATAAGCTTGTGATGCTGAGTGGTTTCCAACTAGTATAAAGCATAAGCCTGGATGGATTTTGTGATGTTCTATCTGATTTTTTAAGTTGCGCAAAGTAGACTCTGCAACTCGTTTGCCGTCAATAATATTCATGTGTGGAAAAAATGGAGTAGTTCTCTATGGATATGTTTGTTACTGCCCAGAATAGACTGTTTCTTAGTATAATTCAACCTTTGTCCTTTTAAGTCAGTAATAATGCCGCCAGCTTCTTCAATCAATAGAGCTCCGGCAGCAAAATCCCAGTTCCATAAAGAAGCCTCTATAAAACCGTCCAAGCGGCCGGCAGCTACATAAGCCATATCAAGAGCTGCAGAGCCTGAGCGTCTTATCATAGGGTGCTGCTCAGCAAATTTGCGCAGCCTATCAAGAATCCAGCTTTTTTCTTGATGAAACGAGATGCCAAGTGAAAGACCTGCTAGCTCAAGCACATCTACATGGCTTGTGTAGATTCTTGACCCATTTAAAAAAGCGCCTTTTCCTTTTTCTGCGATAAACAGTTCAGATAAAAGGGGATGATAGATCACACCAATGACAGGCTCTTTTTCGTAAAGTACTGATATGCTGACTGAAAATGTGGGTATGTTGTGCGCAAAATTCCATGTGCCATCCAGCGGGTCAATGCACCAAATAAAGCTATTTTCCTCATCTCCTAAGAGTCCTGATTCCTCAGTTACGAAGCTATGATGAGGAAATTGCTTTTGCACTATATCTAAGATAGCGTTTTCCGAGAGCTGATCAAAATCGGTGACAAGATCGTGATGACCTGTCTTTTGCTTAATTTGCTTGTCTTTATAAAAGCCGTTTTTGAGCTCTTCTCCAGCTGCCATAGCAGCCATGATCGCAGCTTCTTTTAGCTGTGCAATCTGATTTTGATTTGTTGCCATTTCTCTTTCCAATAATGGATTTGAGAAGGATTTGTCAAATATTTCCATCCGGCAAAGGGAATATTGAAGAAAATCAAGGCAAAAAGAGCATCGATAATCGGCATAATCAGAAGATCTGATAGGACCATGGAAAATCCTATAGGAACTTTAGCGTTAAACAAGGCAAGTAAAATGATTTGAACAACAGTAGTCGCAAACGAAAATATGGCGCTATACATGGGAAAAATCCACCATTTTTCCACTAAGAAAAAACGGCGGTATCGATAGATGAGAGTTGCTGCTATGCAGTAACTTAAAGAATAAAATCCAAGGGGTAATTTTGAGGCCATCAAATCAAAATAAAGGCCAACTAAAAAAGAAGACCAAAGCGATCCAGCATAAGAGTATCTTGCATATACATAAGTTAAAAGGGGAGCAAACGTCATGAGGTGGATCCCCGGAAATCTAGTTGGTAGTATCAAGCTAAGAAAAAGGGAGTAAAAAATGACGCTAGCTATTTTCACTAGACAAAAACCTTTTTATCAAGAAGCTCAAAAGCTGTTTGTAAAAATGGTATGCCAATATCGAATGAGTTTGCCTTCATTTTCGCTTCTTCATACCAATCAGTTAGCGTTTGTATCCCTACTTCTGTAAGGATCGGCTCTTGTTTGCCGGCTAGATAATCTTCAATGTCGTCAGCTATTTGAAAAGCGATTCCATACCATTTTCCATAGCCACTTAAGCGCTCAATAATAAATCTATCATCGCATGCAATCATTCCACTAAGCTCAACAGCAGCAATAAAAAGATTAGCTGTTTTAAGCTCGTAAAGCTTAAATATTAACTCTTTGGAAAGGGTTTCTTTAGTGATAGAGATATCGAGCATCTGTCCACCGACCATTCCCTCTTTTCCGATTAGCTGAGCAAAGCGTTTAACGATCGTATTGTGATGGATATTTGCTATGAGCTCAAATCCTAACGTAAGTAACGCATCACCCGCCAAAAGAGCGATATCTTCACCAAACGCTTTATGTAAGCTTGGCCTTCCTCTTCTAAAGTCATCGTCATCCATACATGGCAAATCGTCATGGATAAGTGAGTAAGTATGGATGCATTCGATTGCGGCAGCTAGATTGAGAGCGTCATCAAGTCGAACAGGGCAAAGCGCTTCTATAACATGAAGTGCAAATAGAGGACGAAGCCTTTTTCCTTTGTTCATCAAACTATAGCGCATAGCACAAGTTAGCTGATCTTCTGCTTGAACTAGGCTTGCCAATTTTTCTTCAATCAAATCTAGCAAGCAATCCTCCCATCATGGATGTGAAGTATCCTATCGCACATCGCTGCTAAAATAGGGTCGTGAGTAACCAAAATAAGCGATTTGCCAAATTGTCGAGAGGAGCGAAGAAGAAGTTCGCTCAAAATTCTCCCGTTTTTTGCGTCAAGATTGCCTGTCGGTTCATCAGCTAAAAGAAGGCTTGGATCATTCATCAGCGCTCTTGCAACGGCGATACGTTGTTTTTCGCCGCCAGATAAGAGTTTTGCAGGGTAGTCCATTCTTTCCATAAGTCCCATCGAGCGGATCAATAAAAGAGCTCTTTCATAGCTTTCACTTCCTTTTTTTACCGATTTTCTAGCAATTTTACAAGGCAAAAGAAGATTTTCAAAAGCAGTATAGTCTTCTAATAAATGGAATGATTGAAAGACAAATCCTACATGTTTTTGCCGGTATAAAGAGGTAGGTATAGAGTCGATATTTTGATTGTGAAGCAGTATTTGCCCTTCTGAAGGAGTTTCTAAAGAGCCAATGATGTGCAATAGGGTGCTTTTTCCAGATCCAGAAGGACCCATAATCGCTAAAATTTCTCCCTCAGCCATTTCAAAGTTGATATCACTTAAAATCTCTGTTTCCGTCGGGAAAAGGTATTTTTTTTTGATCGATTGAACTTTAAGCATGCTATTCGGTCCTCAAAGTTTGAGCAGGTGGAAATTTGCAGGCTTTGGTAGCTGGAATTAGTCCTGCCACTAGGGAAAGAATGGGTGTAGCAATCAAAATCAATAAAATTGCTTGCTGGCTTACGGTGTTTGGTAAAGAGGATCCGTAGAAGGCAGAATTAAAAGCTTCTTGCCCTTGAATAAAGCTTAAGAATTTTACTAAGGCGTCGAGATTGTTTAGCGTGATCAAACCTAAAATGGTTCCAATCGCACTACTGATGATTCCAAGCAATGCTCCCGATGCTCCGAAAATCGCTGCTATTTGGTACTTTGTAGCCCCTAATACTTGCAAAATCGCAATTTCTTTTTTCTTGGTGTGTACCAAAAGCAGTAAAAGAGAAATGATGTTCGTGCAAGCGACAACTAAGATTACAATCCCAATCAACGTGAATAGGTATCTATCGCTTTTGAATTGAAGCAAAAGGTCTTTAGCGAAATCGTAATCATAAAATGTTTTGATTTCCCAGTAAGGTGCAACCCCTTCTTCTTCCAGCTTTTTTTGTAGAGTTGATGCAATTTTGTTTGTTTCGCTTAGGTCGTCAAACCAAATTTGGATGCCGTTGCAAAGGAGCGGATCAAGAGGAATGGAAGAAGATGATGAACTAATTGTTTGTACGATGCCGTTGTCTGCAAAAATGGGCCTTGCTCCTACAACCATCAATCCAGGATCGTAAAAACCGGCAACTTCTATATTGAGAGTTTGCTCTTGAACAGAGGTAGCCCCAAAGCTTCCAAAACTAAATACGCCAACATCTCCTATGCTTACGCCATTATCGCGAAAATTTTTTGGTATGATTACACTGTTTTCCGAAGGTAAAAAGGCTTCGTTATTGATCGTGTATGCCCAAAGGGGAGTAATTTGAGGTATAGAGTCAAATGCCGCCTTGGCGCTCGCTTTATTGAGTTCTACATCTTTGAAATAGAGATTGCCGCTTAGATGGTTGCCTTGCAAATTCGCGCTTACTTTGAGTTTGACCTCTTCAAGCTTTATAGCTGAGAGTAAAGATTCATTCTCTATAGAAGCTTTCATGACAACTTTTTCTTGTACACGAATAGGCAATTTAAGTTCTTTTAGGCGATCTTTTGTGTACACTTCGTTGCCATTAGCGCTCAAAACGATGGCAGCAGCAGTGCGATAACCCTTAAACTTCCCCTTTTCAGGGATTAGATCTATAGGCAAGCTCCAAGAATAATTTGTTGTGATCTCTTGAACATCGACATGGCTTAAAATTTCATAGAAACGTTGTTTCTTTTTAAACAAAAGCAAATTGATGTCACTAACAGTAGGAGCTGTAAATAAGCTGTGTACATTTTTTGCATCTTTGGGAAACGTCGACACGTAAGAAACTTGACTCAAAAAGCTCTGTTCTTCTCCACCCATCAAAGAGGGGCGAAGTAAATTGAGTCGCAGCATAACCCCAGTAATTTCGTAATCTCTAGCAATCAATGAGGGGGTAGAAGTGCGTAGATGGTCAAAAGTTGTAAAGGTTTTTTTTACAATGTCTACTAACTGACCATTTTGTTCTCTAAGGGCTATAGGCCACTGTAATGGAATTGCTTCATCCACTTCTTCATCATAGGGATCAGAAACTAGACTCACGAGTTTTTCGTGAATGGATTTAGGGCAGTAGTTGGAGTTTTGAGAGATGGAGTCGATCTTGTAATAGTACGAATGGTAGTACAGATCTGTTGGTACGATTCTTACGGGGGCGTTAAGTGCTGTTAGACGCCCTAGCCAATTTTTCTCGATCCCTTCCGTTACAGAGAGGAAAAGGAGAAGCAGCCATACTACAAGTGAGATCACTACAATAGACATCAAAGCGATCAACGATACAGAAAGCTGCTTTCGCCTCGGAACGAGGTATTTTCTGATAATAGAAAATTCAAACACTATGAACTACCCCCGAACTCTTGGCCACTAACTGGTTTATTAACAAAACAAAGATTATTTTGCTTCTTTAAACGCAACGTGACGACGAAGAGTAGGATCGTACTTCATGAGCTCAAGTCTTTCTTTACTATTGGTGTGGTTTTTATATGTAGTATAGATATAAGGGCTCTCTTGGCTCTTAAGCTTAATCATAGCGCGTGCTTTTTTCTTCTTGCTCATAAACTTCCTTATTTAAAGTGTTGAGGAAGATCATAAGGTTTCTTTGGAAAAAAGACAAGCACTTCTCGGTGAAGCTGTAAGATCGTAATTGTCGGCCCCTTTTCTTTGGAAAACATGATAGCCTAGACCTGCGATCATTACGCCGTTATCAAGGCTATATTCTCTTTTAGGAAAGTGGATTTTGAGCTTAGAAGTGCTAAAATAGCTTCTTAACGCTTCGCTATTGGTAACACCTCCACCCAAGAAGATGTGCTCGCAGCCATGTTCTTTAGCGATTTTTGTAGTTTTTTCTACTACATCGGTAAAAACCGTGTGTTGAAATGAAGCTGCTAAATCCGCTTTTTGCTGAGATGAAAGCTCTTGATTTCCAATTTGGTAAAGCACTTGAGTTTTAATGCCGCTAAACGAAAAGTGTAAAGGAAGTTTTTTTACTTGCCCCGCAGTCAATTTGTAAGCGTGAGGATTGCCAAGTTTTGCCAATTTTTCTACTTCCGGACCGCCAGGATAGGGCAGGCCTAGCAATCTTGCAACCTTATCAAAAGCTTCTCCTATGGCATCATCGACTGTTTGGCTAATTAGTTCGTAGCTGCCGATAGCGCGAATTTTTAAAATTGAAGTGTGACCACCTGAAAGGACAACGCCAATAGCCGGAAAGGTAGGCTCAGTTTCCATCATGGCTGCGTACAAATGGGCTTCGATATGATTGACCCCCACAAAAGGGATGCCAAGAGACCATGAAAGAGTTTTAGCTGTATTGATGCCAATAAGTAAAGCCCCCATGAGTCCAGGTTCAGAGGCTACAGCAATCAAATCGATAGGGCAATTAGCCTCTTGTAGAGCTTTATCAATGATAGGTAAAATAATATCGACATGTTGACGTGAGGCAAGTTCTGGCATAACACCACCTAGACGGCAATGAAGATCTGTTTGAGATGCAACTACGTGACTTAGCACTTCACGCCCATTTTTTACAACGGCCGCTGCTGTTTCATCACAAGTGGATTCTATACCTAAAACTATCATGGCCAAAAGGATACCAAAGGGTGTTTTTATTCCCTATGGATAATTTACTGAGTCGAATAAAAATGTTTTTATGTTAACTTCCAAGATGAGTAAAAAAGTTGGA
>VGMA01000064.1 GCA_016866575.1 Chlamydiota bacterium | reverse complement strand
CTTCTCAAGTCAAGATACATGCTCTGCGTAGCGATCATCGTTATTGCATACGGCGTAAGTATCAACTTAGTTGAAGTAACCTGGAAAGGCCAGCTTAAATTGGCATACCCAACACCAAACGAGTACAGCATTTTCATGGGTAACTTCTCTAGAATGACTGGAGTTGCTACAATCTTGATGATGTTCTTCGTAACAGGTAACGTTGTACGTAAGCTTGGATGGAGAATCGCGGCTCTTATCACTCCGGTAGTTCTTCTTGTAACAGGAGCAGGATTCTTTGGATTCATGCTCTTCGGCGACATGCTCAAAGGGTTTGTTGCTTACCTCGGAACAACTCCATTGATGATGGCTGTAGTTTTTGGTACAATCCAAAACATTGCAAGTAAGTCTTCTAAATACTCTCTCTTCGATCCTACAAAAGAGATGACCTACATCCCACTAGATCAAGAGTATAAAGTAAAAGGAAAGGCTGCTATTGACGTGGTTGGTGCTAGATTCGGAAAATCTGGTGGAGCATTTATCCAACAGGTTCTCATTCTCGGATTCGGTTCGATCGCTGCAATTACTCCTTACATCGGAATCATCTTGTTCATCATCATCTTTGCATGGCTTTTAGCTGCTAACAACCTCAGCAAACTTTTTGCTGTTGCTAGCGCAGAGAAAGATGCACGCGATGCAGAAGCTGCTGCTAAAAAGAAAGCAGACGCTGCTGATACACTCGCTAGAAGCGAAGCAGTTCGCACCTAATATCAATACGATTTTCGTATGATGAAAAAACCCCTGCGAAAGTAGGGGTTTTTCTATTTCTCTTTTTTACAAAAATCCGTACAATGTACCCATGACAAAAAGAGACATTACCAAAATTCGCAATTTTTCGATTATTGCGCACATTGACCACGGCAAATCTACGATAGCCGATAGACTTCTTGAATTTACCCAAACAATCTCTCAGCGTGAGATGAAAGAGCAGATCCTTGATGCCATGGATCTTGAAAGAGAGAGAGGCATTACGATCAAAGCTCACCCTGTTACCATGAACTATATCGCTGATGACGGCGAAAAGTACCAAATCAATTTTATTGACACCCCAGGCCACGTAGACTTCTCTTACGAAGTTTCCAGATCATTAGCAGCATGTGAAGGAGCGCTTTTAGTAGTGGATTCTGTTCAAGGTGTTCAAGCACAAACTTTAGCAAACGTTCACCTGGCCATCGATAGAGGGCTAGAACTGATTGTAGTAATCAATAAAGTAGACCTGCCTGCTGCAGATCCCGATCAAGTTAAAAAACAAATCCACGATGTAATTGGCATTGATGCTAACCACGCTATATTGGCATCAGCGAAACAAGGGATCGGCATCAAAAATATTTTGGAAGAAATTGTGGTTCTCCTTCCTTGCCCAAAAGAGCCTGAAGATGAGATTCTTAGAGCCCTCATTTTTGATTCATACTACGACACATACCGCGGCGTTATGACCTACGTCAGAGTCATTAGCGGCAGGATCGAAAAGAAGACCCCTATTCTCTGCATGGCTACAGGCAAAACATTTGAAGTTATTGAAGTAGGAATATTCTCTCCAAAAGAAAAGCCCGTTGATTACCTCGGAGCTGGAGAAGTAGGCTATGTAATCGCTAACATCAAAGAAACAAGTGATGTCAAGATTGGCGATACGATTACCCACGCTAAATACCCATGCGATAAACCCCTTCCAGGTTTTAAACTGATCCGGCCTGTTGTATTTGCAGGTATTTATCCAGTGGATGCCTCAGATCTTGAAGCGCTACAAGATGCAATGAAGAAATTATGCCTTAACGACTCCGCTCTTCAAATTGAGCCTGATACTTCACTAGTTCTTGGAACTGGATTTAGATGCGGCTTTTTAGGCCTTCTTCACCTAGAAATCATTTTTGAAAGATTGCAGCGAGAGTTTGACCTAGATATTATTACAACAGCGCCTAGCGTATCCTATCGTGTTCATCTTTCTAATGGGACCTCTTTGGATGTGGACAACCCTACCCACTTCCCTGATCCTTCAAGGATTGAATACATTGAAGAACCTTGGGTAATGTGCAACATTTTAACCCCTACAGACTATTTAGGGGCTGTCATGAGCTTAGCTAATGATAAAAGAGGACTTCTTGCAAGCACAGAGACCCTTGATGAAAAAAGACTTTTGCTCAAGCTTCGCGTTCCGTTAAATGAGATGATCGTCGATTTCCACGACAAACTCAAATCGATTACGCAAGGTTATGCTTCGTTTGATTACGAAGTAGACCAGTATGAAAAATCTGATATCATCAAGCTCGACATTAAAGTAAACGAAGAAACCGTAGATGCTTTTTCTTGCTTAGTACATAGAACTAAAGCTGAGTACAAAGGAAGAATGATCTGCAAAAAGCTTCTTGATGTAATCCCTAAGCAGCAATTTAAAGTGCCTATTCAGGCTGCTATCGGCGGAAAAGTTATCGCAAGAGAAACCATTTCAGCCCTTGCTAAAAACGTAACAGCAAAATGTTACGGTGGTGATATCACACGTAAGCGCAAGCTCTGGGAGAAACAAAAAGAAGGTAAGAAGAAGATGAAGGAAATTGGCAAAGTCAATATCCCTCAATCTGCCTTTATTTCCGTTCTGAAAGAGACTGATTAGCGATCAAGCCTATGGACGATTCCTTCTCTTTTCTAAAAGAAGAATTTGCACCTAAGCAAAAATCGACAAGACGACAATCACTAAGACAGATGCGTTATTCAACCATCTGTCAAAAAAACATCTCCTTATGCCAAACATTGACCTTGCCAAGATATTATGTAGGCAAGCTGGGTGATAAGTGGACATTCCCTTCAGACCATTTGCCAGTAGGTGCGAATTGCCGCACCTTTAATGTTGCAACTTGGAATGTCTTAAATCCCGCCTACCTCTTTTGGATATTAAGAGATAAGCAAGGACTTGCTAATTCTTCAGTGCTTAAAGCCAAAAACAGAACCGAACTCATTGTAGAAAAGATTTTTCAAACACTCTTACACGACACAGCCCCTAAGCAATTACTCGCTTTACAAGAGTGTTCTGTAGAGCTCATTGAAATAGTCAAAAAAAAACTACCTTCTTACTATGAAATTCTCCATAAAGAGACTTTTTGTATCCAAAGCTGCTTAGCTCTCATATATGATAAACGCTTTTTTTCACTAAAAACCCTCTCCTTTCAATACCCATTTTTTTTAGATACGCACCATGAAATCATCGACGCAATTTTTAATCATCATGATGAAGAATTCCGCGTGATCAATACGCATATACCAGCAGATCCAAGACTACCAAGTCGCTATGAACTAGCTAAATACATCGAAAACCACCCTTCACATCAAATGCTTGTCTTGGGAGATATGAATTTTAACCAGTGGGAAATGGAGGAGTGTTTTCTGAAATCTTCTCTAGAGCTTACATGCTGTCATACAGGCTATCCTACCAATATCGGATACGACCTTTACGCCAAGCAAATTGATTTCATTTTTACTTCCCCTAATTTAATGCCTCAGGGCTTAAAAGCTGACGAGGTACTAAATGATCTAGAAACACACATCGACATAATGAAAAAAGCCCCTCTTTGCGAAAAAGAGGGGTAACGTGCGATTTCTAATATCAAACATCATTTGTAGGCCATGCCCAAGACGTTTGCCCTAACCAAATAAATACGTTTTTAACAAAATCTCCCATTCTTTCGCCAATCCCCTCATATCCGCGATTCATCATCGCATTTCCAATAATTATGGCTGGAGAGAAAACAATACAGATAGGAGCTAAAATATTCACAGCCACTATCAAAGCTAGCAGAGCAACAACATGCTTCGTGCAAAGATTTGCAAGACCTAAAAAATGCCAGCAACCTGTATATGATGGATCGTTTTCTATAGAAACAATAGCGCTTTGTTCAAGAGAGCGAGATTCACTCTTATGTGAATGTACGGACTCCTCTTCATCTTGATTACTACTAGGAAATGCAGCTATTTGATGATATTGGGGCCCTGAAAAATTTATGTAAACTGACGACATTGGCACCTCTTTTTTTAATAAAAATTTTTGCTATATTTAAGTTTTAACAAAATAAAAATCACTTAATCTTTAATATTATATCTTTCAAAAAGGAAAAAAACACAAAATAAAAATGCCTTTTTATAAAATAATCTAAATTTAGATGTAATTATATTTTTAAAATAAAAATTATTAAATTCAATGTTTGTTTTTTTATAATTTTAAGACGCAAAGCTTATGAATTTAATTTTTTCAACTGTTTTAATTCTAAAGATTTAAGAGCAAAAGAGGTGCTAAATAATCTAGAAACGAATATCCAATTTATGAAAAAAGCTCCTCTTAAAGAAGACGAGGAATAAATTACGATTCTAATATCAAAAATTTAATTAGCGTAATGAAGCTGCCTAAGCAAAGTGATTCATTGGCTAAATGGATAAGGATCCTCACCCATTAAATGCTAAACATACATGAATCATCTCATTATCGATAAAATCGCTAAACTGACTAGAAGTGAAAGTTTTTTTAGGCTCTTTAGATAGCATGAATCAGTACAAAACCAGCTCACTCATCTACTTTGCACCCCCTTCTTTAAGAAAAGGGGGTAGATAAATATTTGATGAAAATTTATAGCTATTAATTAGTAGCTTTGAGAAATCCATTTTTCATGAAATAATAGACCACAGCTTGTTCGCTTAGCCAGTAATCATAAGATTCAGAACCCTCTTTTCTTAAAAAAGCGTGCTCATCTGAAGTTATATCAAACCCCTGCTCATTATACCAATCACAAATTTGTCTATGAAAATTAGCAGTTATAAATCCTGCTTCGGGTTTTTGTTTGAGCATTTCGTAAAAAAATGAAAGGGGCTTATGAATTTTCCAAAATTCACTAATCACCCAATCAATCATAGGTTTAGCTTGTGCTCCTTCAAAAAAGTGTGCTTTAAATTTTGCTTGAATGAGCTGCATTTCTCTCAAAACAACATATTCAAGCTCTACTCCTTCCCCATTATAATATTCATGATTTTGAAAAATTGATCGAAACTGTGGTTGAGTAAAAACCTTTGCTGTAAGTTCTTTGATTTGCGCACTCTGATATATATATAAAGCTAAAGAAAACACCACTGTCTCTTTGTTAAATCCCATGTGTACACCGATGGGTATGTTTTCATATAAAATATCTGCAATTATCGACCTTAAATGAGAAATTTGATTGAACGCGCAACCATCACTGAATGTTTCATACATCCTTTTTACTACATTAGTGAAAGTCTCTCTATATTTTGATAAACCGTCCTGTACTCCCGGTGTGTTTTCAATACTTTTTAAAAAGCGGAGCGTATTGAATATCGTATTTACGTAAAACTTTGAAAGAAGCTCAGATTCAACTGTAGTATGACTAGCCAAAGCTTGCCATCTCCTATGGCTTATTAAATCCTCTCTTACTTGAGGGCCGTTAACAGGCTCTTTTCCATTACCGCCTGAAATATCAACAAAATCTTCCAGAGGAATATCTGTAAAATATTGACAAGGGTTTTGAATTGGATCGAAAAAAGAATTTACTCCTACAAATAAATCTTCAAAAGGATATGCGCTAAGTTCGTTCAAACTTACATCTCTATAAGTTTGATTAAAAAATGTGCAGAATTCCGTTGTTTTCTCGTCATCTTCTTCTTTTGGAACATACACCTGCTGATTTTTTGGAAATTCAATCGTTAAATCTTTTTGTGAGGGATTTTTTTCTAATCGATTAGGATGTGTTACATCTGTAGCTTGAGGAGCTCTTACTGATGAATTTCTTTCTGATTCATCAAAGCGGCCTAGATCTCTAGGTTGAGGAGCTCTTGCTGATGAATTTCTTTCTAATTCATCAAAGCGGCCTAGATCTCTAGGTTGAGGAGCTCTCACTGATGAATTTCTTTCTGATTCATCAAAATTGATTTCGCAGGTAGTGCAGTCATTTAACCAGCTACAAAAAATATTCGTGATAGCGGCTAGCTCAGAACCATCTTCTTCACAAGCACAAGCTACACCTGCAATGATTGATATCGTAATAGGAAACAGCGCTATTGCTAGAATCGATGCGAGGATCACAGCGACATATTTTGAGGTAATGATTGCTACTTTTACAAACTTTTTGCAGCACTCATAATCGTCATCAAATTCACCCAGTTCAGCGCCAAAACCAGCTCTGTCTAAGCTGATGGTTTCAGCTCTAGGTGCAAGACGAGTAACCCCTTGAAGATTAGATTGTAAATCTTGTAAAACTCGCAAAAACTCCTCATGATCAGAACCCCCCGTTTCAGCGCCAAAACCAGATACGTTTAAGATAAAGCTTTCAGCTCCAGGTGCAAAACCATGTCCCCCTTGAAGATTAGATTGTAAACCTTGCAAAAGCTCGTCGTAAAAGAGATTGTCATTCACACCTGCATTTCTCACACCGTTAGACATAAAATCAACCTTTAGTAAAAAATATTACTGTTAAATAACAAGAAGTGTTTCTCATTTTCTTCCTGTTCAAATCACTAATTTTTAATTGTTTTGGCTCTGTAAAACCAATTTTAACTCAACCCCTATTTCTGACATAACGAATAGACCTTATGAGCAAAGAGCGAATTGATTTTTTGTTAAAAAATAGGCAATTGCATACGCATTAAAACATGGAGTGAACCCACTGGTATTGTGAAGATCCAAAAGCAATCTTCGATCCTCTACACTCTCTTCGTCCATTAAATCAAAGCCCTCATTTTCAAACCATTGCCATATTAGAGTGTGAAACCTGTTGGTCAATCTGCTTTCACTTGTGCTTTCAGTCAGCTGCTCAAATAAAAACTGGATCGGTTTGAATTCGTTTTGATATCCTCTAATTACATTTTGCACATGGCCCTCGTAATAGCCTGGCGTATAACCTACGTCATTGATTAAACCTAAGCGTGACATAACATGCCATTTGACCATTACTTCTTCATTTAGAACTGCTCTATTTCCATTTGCTTCATTTAGAAGATCACAGCCTGCATTGATGTTGATGATTTGCTGGTCGATAATATGGTTTTGCAATTTCAACATAAGAAGCGCAAAAGAAAAATCCATAACTGGGACTTGCGCAGGAACTAAAAAAGGCTGTAAATTAAGCGTTGATTCAATTTCGGCACGCAAATTGGTAGCTCTGTTATAAACGCACCCTGAGTCAATCGTCATTTTTATATGGTCAAGGGTTCTAATAAAATCTCTTTTGTACTGCGTATTCAATTCCTCTTGACCATCAGTAGCTTGATCTACATGATCTTTGTACTTAGCAAAAATATTGAATATAATCCGAATAAGTCTTGCAGTCTCAAAGGTTGGTGAATTCTCTGCTTCATCGGAAATATCTCCGGGAATACTAGCTATAACATACTCTTTTAAGGTTCTCGATTCTTGTGTATCAAAAAGATCATTAGGAAGATTTCTTAAATAGTTTGTTAAATTTGGTATATTGCGATCGAGGTATGGCTGAAGCAACTGATTAAAACCTACTAATTTGGCAGGTGATATTGCGATTCTGGTACTATCAGTTAAGCTATTTTTAAAACGCTTAAAGTCTTTTTGACATTCTGAATCTGCTTGTAAAATTTGTTCTTGGGCTAAAGGGGGTGTAATGCGTATTTGCGGTCTTACTGCCATTTCTAAAGCTGCCATTTCTAAAGACTCATGTTCAATAGGACAAAATTCAGGTGCAGACAAGAATCTATCTACAAATTGAGCTATTTTATTCAGAATTTCTGTTTCGCATAGAGCATCTATTGTGCAAAAAACAAAAAATAATCCCAGCGTAACCGGCGCAAAAACTATACAAACCATCAAGGTGGCTGCAACTAGAGCAATTTTTACACACGCCTGCATATCTATGCAGCAATCATCTTGTAATGAATCAGGAAACAATTCAATGACAGTAATCTCTCTATTTTGATCTAAATTGGCTTGTTGAGCACCTCGGTTGATAGCAGGAGTGTTTTCAAAAAGGCCTATTTCCGGTTCTATCATTTGTTCTCTGAGGTTTCCGATCGCTAAATTATTACTTAAAAGCATGTATTTTCACTCTCAATGACTTATATGCAATACATAATACAGCGACAAAGAGGAAATAGTCAATGGTAGATTTAAGTTACAATAAAGATTGAATAAAAAATAAATAAAAAATGTTTATTTAAAAATTTACTCCATGACAAAATACTACAATTAAAAAAATAAATATGGAAAAGTGCAATTTTTTTTAAAAATGGGCTTTAATTCTCACGCAATAAATTTGTTTTTAAATTTAAAATATTCAATCACCTATTCGCTAAAATAATGAACAAATAGCAAAGCTAGAGCCTGATCTAGACTGCAATGCATTTTCTTTGAATAATGTAGCGAGATATTTTTTAGCTAATGTGGAAATTTATTTGATCTTCATGAATAGGTCATAAAAAAAGCCAAGGTACGATGACCTTGACTTTTAAATCTTGAAGCTATTTCTATATCTAGGCGTTATATGTTCCTGATGAAACTTTTCCACTGTCTTTTGTCCATAATGTGTGGAAAAATTTGCCTCTGGGTTGATCGACTCTTTCATAGGTGTGAGCGCCAAAATTGTCTCTTAAGGCCTGCGTAAGATTAGCGGAACTTCTTTGTGTTTTTAGGCCGTCAAAAAAGGTCAACCCTGCCATAAAGCAAGGCATTGCGACTCCATGCTCTACTGCTAAGGATACAGTTTTGCG
>VGMA01000063.1 GCA_016866575.1 Chlamydiota bacterium | reverse complement strand
ATCAATGAAGAAAGAAATACTTCCCTGTCTAACTAGATGTTTGTTATACCCTGACCAATTGCGTTCGCGCATCTAGAACTCCTTAGTTTGTCTTGCCGGCAGCAAAGGAGTTTCTTTATTCTAGGACATTTTTAGCAACAACTCTCGGGAAAACTTTTCAATTATATAAGAATGGGTGGGGCGCTTTGCCTTACCTTAGGTAAGACAGGCTAACGCAGACGCAAAGCAATCCAGTGTTAGATTTTTAAACCGACTTTTTCAACACAGCCATAGGCTGCCGATTCTTCATTTTTTTCGGTATAGACACACATTTTTAAAATATTTATTTTATATTTTTAATTAATAAAATAAAAAAAACGAATCTAAGGTAAATCAAAAAATGGATGACGAAATTCGTGCCTTAACGATTCAATATCCCTATTGTTTGGATGCTGATAATACTAGGATACTAGATTTTGTGAGCGAAAGACTCCGAAACGATCCAGATGTATTGGCTCTATTAAATCAGGGCATAATCTAGTGAACCATTTTTGATTCGTTGATAAGTGATACAACTCATCAACGAATGCCTACACCAATAACTCCTTCAAGGCCTCATCAATGAAACCCGTTTTTCGCTAATGGTCTATGGAGAATTTTAGGCATGTAGTTCTTAGCAAAAATTTATTAGAAAAGAGCTTTAGTTCTAATGCTCTTCTTGTCTGCTTTAAAGAGAAAATTTGCAATTAAATAATCTTTTGATGTAAAAATGGGACATGAACTGGAAATTTCCCATAGCACTCGTTTTTCTCTATAGTCACTGTGGAGCATTTGCTGACATAGGTTCTGACTATGAGTATATCAAAACCGCCTCGCAAAGATTGCAAGAAGCGGGCATCGATGAAGACTTAGAGTTCATCATCGCTGCGATCGAAAATCAAAAAAAGCTTAGCTTGTCAAGAACCGATCAAATCGATCAAACCCACTTAAAAGGGCGCGAAGATCAGTTTTTAGAGGGATACATTCAAGCGCTTATCGATGCAAACTACTACGAGTACAATGTAATCGTCATGGTAAAAGATCGAAAAGTGGTTTTGTATCAATTGCCAAACAACCTAAGGCTAAAAAACAGTATTCTAGCTTTTGTTCGCGATTTACCTGATATCATTTCTGTAGAAGAAGGTCAGCTAACAGAAGAGACGAAAAAGCAAATTGAAAAAGAATATGTAAGCATCCCTCGAGTTAAAGGGATCTGGTTTCCGGAAACTACCGTAATTTTTCCACCCTTGATTGCTAGCCCGTTTGATCCGCTTTATTCTGTCGGCTATCGATCTGGAGACCAAGTTCTTGGAAATAACATTATCTCTATTTCCTTTGGAGATACCTTCCCTATCTTCCGTTGGCACGATATCGGTCCTTTGCATGGGGATCTACAGATTGACATTGCTGCCGGAGTTTGGGGTGATTTCAACATGAACCCTAAGAACTCTCCTGAGCATGAATGGGCAGAGCTGATCACAACCGACTACATTTTATCTATCCCCTTAAGTTATGCATTTGATCAGTGGTCTTTTAGAGGTAGAGTTTATCACATTTCTTCTCACTTAGGTGATGAGTTTATGTGCAACAATCCTGAAGTTCAGCGTGTAAATCCTAGCTTTGAAGCTATAGATTTTATTACAGCCTATCAGCTTACAACAGGAACAAGAATCTATTTTGGACCAGGTTTTGTTTTCCACAGTGATGACAGCTACCAAATGAAGCCTTTATATTTTGAATATGGTACTGAAATACGTTTCATGACCTTCAAATCCCATTATCACCACCTCTATGGCTCACCTTTCTTTGCCTTAGATGTGCAAAACTGGCAAACGCTTGATTTCAAATTCACCGTTACTGTCCAGCTTGGATATGAGTTAAGTAAGCTGCAAGGCGCAGGACGCAAGGTTCGCTTCTTCGGTCAATATTTCCATGGTCACTCAGAAGGTCAATTCTTCTATGACACAACTAACTACTGGGCAATTCGAGCCTCGTACGGATTCTAAAAAGTATTGTGCTGCATGATGAGATTGTGCAGCATTTTTTTATTCTAATTTATAGTAAAAGGTCAGTGACTTTACTCGTTTACTAAGCGGAACCCTTTGTCGAACGATTTGTATTCAGGGCCCATCAACAGCTCACCTTTAAAGAATCGAGAATAGATATTTAAAGCTTCTTCTGCGTTTTTTACGACAAAAAATGTATTAGAGACCCATTCACTACCTTCAACAGTTTTGGACATAACGTTTTGTTGATATCTACGACTAATCTTATTGGCCCAATATTCTTCTGTGCCAAAAAGCAAAACAGGAACATTATACTCTCTTAAGCCAACTTGTGTGCGTAAATTTTCCAAGGCGAACTCAAAATCTGTACCTGTCCCCCCCTTTAATATACAAGGAAGATCCAAATGAAATTCTGCTTGACGATAGATGATTTGCTCTAATCGATATGTCATCATGGCTTGTACATAAGGATTGATATCTACAGGGATCGCCTGTTTTTTTATTGGACCTTTTCCATAAGGAGGGTTGGAAAAATCTACAGCGTTACCTCCAGATAAAATCCCCAACTCTACAGCTAGGCGGTTTCCCATTTCCATAATGCCGGGACCCCCACCTGTTAAAACCATAAGCTCTTTTTTAGGGTGAAGCAAAGGGTGTTTTACTTCCTCTCTCAGCTTCATGACGCCCCGTAAAAAGGTTTTGATATCCTCTTCATTTTCTATTCCCATCAGGTTAGAGCCATAAAAGCCTATTACAGTAGCATCTTGAAAGGCTTTGATCTTGGGGATGGGTACAAACATCCCTGAAACCTTACCCTTTTTGGGGACATATTTTGTTAGAAGCTTCGTCTTAGGATTGATCCAGTAAACATCAATAGAAGCGTTTGCAAAATCTCTTAGCATAGCACGATCTTGAGCTGAAAAGAAATCTCCGTGGGTATAAGAGGGATACTGAAAATAGATAGCTTTTAAGCACTCTCTGACTCTTGCGTTGATTAAAAGGCGCTTTAAAAACGTGGTCGGAAAATAACGTGTGAATAACACCCCTTCACTATTGATATCATCATTATGGATACCGCGCAAAATAGGAAAAGCAGGCTGTTTTTCAATGAACTGGTTCATAATGGTAATTTCACGCTCGCTATAAGGAGGCTCAGCTGTAAATTCATCAACTGTTTCACTCGATACGATCCAGTCTTCTTTCTTAAGATTCTTTAGCTGCTCACCTTTGACAATAAAAGTAGCGCAGCGCACTTTTTCAGGAGCGCTATCAAAGGCTTTAAGTATAGTATCAGCATCTTCTAGTGATTCCTTTAGAAGATCCCTGTCTTCAAAAAAGACATGCTCTCTATATGGCTCTAATGTATAAAACTCTAAAGGGATCTCGTAAATATCATCACTTTTATCTCCATAGAGCTCATAAATTTCACAAGAAGATATCACGTGAGGCTCTAAAATGCTTGCACTTGTGTGCTTAACGCCAGAAGGGAGCTCGTCATTAATAATTTTTGCAAACATGGTACGGATATAAAGAGGCACGGTTTTGATAAGAAGTAACTTTGCTGGCTCTACTTCCCTCTTTTTATTCACATGCTCTTGATGCAGCGGCAAAAGGTTGCGAAGATGAATGCCTTTCTTTTTTAATCCTAAAACGACGGTATCTAAAAATCCTTCAATAGAGTGGCGATATTCATAGCGTCCTTCTCGAACTGGAAGCTTTACAATAGTACGTGTTGTCCCTTCTTGAAAAATGAGTTGATCAGGAGAAAATTCTTCTCCAAAATTGATCAAAGGTCTCCCTTTTCTATCTGTATGATTGAATATCCTTTGGATATAAGAAGGAAATCGAACTCTTCTTCGATCATCAGCAGCAAAGAGTTTTCCTACATACATACCAACGCTGAATTTTGATAAAAGCTTTTTACCTACTTCGTCAACAGCAAAAAATCGCACGAGGACTTCTGCATTTAAAAGTGTAAAAGAGAGATCTATATCAAGTACTGTGGCATCAACTCCAAGCTGTGCTATCGTACTTTTCAAGTTGAAAAACAGTAAATCTTTATCTATAGAAAAGCCAAGAAAATTCGGGAAAATTTCATCAATGATGATGGTTGCTAGAACGCTGCCATCTTGCTCTTGCTGGATTTTAACGATTTTCCCATCGGGAGAAATCAGATCGAAAGGTACGGCATAAGGATCTTTGTACATATAAGATCGTTTATTACCAAAAAAATGGAATTTAATCTACGATCTTTAAGTAAATAAATGCTTAAATTGTTGTATTTAAGTATTTAAGAAGTGTTTAAAGCTTTGATTCTAGCATCTATTTTTTTTTCGATCCGTTTATCAACTTCTTCTTGCCAATCGTTCCAATGCTGTCTTTCATCAAGAACTTCTCTAACCGTTTGATATACAACATGGGTTTTTTGCTGATTTATGTTATTTCCATAAATCACTTTATCTAAATCGCTACCTAAGTTTTGTTCATCAAGATAAGCACTTACTTCTTCTTTTCTAACTTCAGTAAAATTTGTCACTTCCTCAACTACTTCCCTTAAAACATCTAAACTTATCCCTCTTTCTTCTTTGATATCAGGATCTGTATCCACATCTCTTTCATCAGCTATTCTGATAATGTTTCTAGAAATAGAATCTTCTGTCATAAATCCAGAGCCAGAAGACCCAGCCAATTGATAAGAGACCATATCTCTTATGGTTGTTATGTCACTTAAATTTTGCATCAATAAGACGCTTACAGCACGAGTATTTACCGCTTTACCACTTAAACCTGAATCAATAATTAGCTCTTTTTCATTTTCTAAATCGATCGCATTTGCTTTTTCTTGCATTTCTTGAGAAAACATCTCGCTTTCATCTACGTAAGAGAGCCAACAATACGTTGGAGCAGAGGCGCAGTCATCAGGCAAAATGCACCCGTTATCTATCGAAATCACCCGATTTTGATTATCAACCAACAAATTATCCGCATGACCATCAGCATTAGCTGTGATAAAATCTTTGTATGCAATACCTTGGTAATCTAAATTGTTCTTTTCTTCTTTAGAGAGTTTATAAAATGTTCTGCTATTAGGGACAAATTTTTGCAAAGACCCGCTTTCTGTGATTTTTCTGCCATTACTTGCGCTAAATTGAGAAGATTGTATTGTTACTAAAGCTGTGGGAGGTACAATTTCTTCATGAAGACGATGAGCCAGGACTTCTCTAATAGCCCCAGTCCCAGGCTTTATTCCCTCTTTAGTGGTTACTTGATATTTGTTTCTTCCATACTCTGCACCACCTTCTTCTCTTTGAGGCTTGAATATAGCGATTTTTTCCTGATTTTCATCTAATATATAGTAAGAACCTGAGCACCCACCACCTCCGCTTAAGTGAGTCGGTTTCATACACTCTTCGTCATCGCCTAATTTCTTGCTATCTCTATTTATTTCTGTAAAACATCCTTCTACCCAGCTTTGATCACCTACACAATCTTGAAGCACTTGATTTGGCTCTAACGATTCTTCACTTATACGACTCTCTTTGTCTGTGTAATCATCAAATGAAAGCTGCATGGGTGAATCATTACTAAAGGAAATATTGAGAGAGGTGGATGGCAATTGGGTGTTGATGTTTTGTTTTGCAATACTAGAGTAATCAGGAGAAAAGCTACGTTGTATATCTTTGCCTTTTAGGCTAAAATCCTCTTCCTCTATCGAAAAATTTCCTGAAAAACACCGATATGTTTTACTTTCCAGAGGACTTAAAGATGATTGTTTGATTTTTGGCTCTTCCCAAGACGGGCCGCCTGGTCCTTCTATTCTTGGCATTATGCATCCCCTTACGTATTAGCTAAAAAAAATGAGTGCCTTTCTAAACAGTTAGGAAAATAGATCTCCTGAAAAGCTCTTCTGAATTTTTCTAAATGCTCTGGCGTTTCATATTCAGGACTAGCTAGTGTTATGATTTTCCCACCGTACTGACTTTGAAGGAATGGAGGGATCTTAATACCAAAGGTAATAATCTCACTTTTTAGTCTTTGATCAAAAAAGGTGCAGCTGTTGTCTTTTTTGAACCAAACGATAACCCTTGGAACCTTCGCATTGGTATCTATGATCAAGCTTTCATGATCAGGAAGGTATTCGTTTACTACCAATGTTTTAATAAGTTGATGATCTTCAGCATGGTTGGGAAAGTATGTGTTTTCAAAAATCTCTCTGAAATGCTTGCGTCCGATTTCGTTATCTAATTCAGTCTCAGGAAAACCCAATTCTTCTAACGCTTCTTTTTTGATCTTTTTATCATAAAACGTTACTCCATCTTCACTATCGAACCACACAGCAACAGCTGGCGTTTCTAAACCCTTGTTTATGAATGCAATGATCATTTTTCACTCACCTTTTCTAATTAATAACTCTTCTTTTTCCTCTTTATTGGAAATAGAAAAACGCTATTCATTGAAAAAATATGGATCTTTTTTAGAAGAATGCTGACATCTGTTGATTTAAATTTTACGATGTGTAAGAATAGGACCATCAAACGTAGCTACCATTCTTACGGAGAGATGGCAGAGCGGCTTAATGCGGCGGTCTTGAAAACCGTTGTGGGGTGACTCACCGGGGGTTCGAATCCCTCTCTCTCCGAATCCTTACACTACATCCATAGCATACAAACAAAGCAAAATGCTTATTTCACCATCAGTAAAGTATTTTACTTTATGGTATTTCTCAGATCTAGCTATGAGAAGCGATTGATCACTTTCCTAAAAGCAATGCATGATATAAAGCGCTGATCAAACTCTAAACAATTTAGGCTAAAATAGAATGATGTAAAAAGATACCCTAATCTTCAGAAATTAAGGGAATTGAGAAAGGAATCTCATATCGTTTTCCATGAATAGGCGGATATCTTGGATATCGTGCTTGAGCATAGTTAAACGCTCAATACCCCCTCCCCAAGCAAACCCCTGATATTTTTTTGGATCAATTCCACCTGCTTTTAAGACATTAGGATGAACCATACCCGCTCCTGCCACTTCTAACCAACCTGAGTGCTTACATATTCTGCATCCCTTACCCTTGCAAGCGGTGCAGCTGATATCCACTTCAATGCCTGGTTCAACAAATGGAAAGTAGCTAGGCCTTACCCGTAATTTGAGCTTTTGATCAAATAGACGTGAATAAAACTCTTCTTGG
Organism: Chlamydiota bacterium; assembly: GCA_016866575.1. Lineage (GTDB taxonomy): Bacteria > Chlamydiota > Chlamydiia > Chlamydiales > VGMA01 > VGMA01. Next base: position 1,665 of record VGMA01000063.1, on the reverse strand, counting down.
GTAGCAAGTAAATCTGCAAATGTTACATGCTCATCGATATAGAGAACATCAATTTGATGAAAAAGCACATGAGATCTACTTGAAATTGTCTCATTTCGGTAGCATTTACCCATAGCAATCATACGAATTGGAGGCTCGTATTCTTCCATTGCACGTATCTGAAAGCTTGTTGTGTGTGAGCGTAGCAAGATCTCTTTAGATATATAATATGTGTCTTGCATATCGCGCGCTGGATGATCAGGAAGATAATTAAGAGCTTCGTAGTTATAAAACTCTGATTCCATTTCCGGCGTGTACTGCACGGAAAAACCCATGTCTATTAAAATATTGACAGCTCGATCAAGCATCTGGGTGATTGGATGGATACGCCCAAGAAACTGTTTGTTTCCTGGCAAAGAGACATCGATTGCTTCTTTTGCAAAACGTTCATTGCGCTCTTTTTCAATAAAAGCTACGACTGCTTCGTCAAGCTTTTCAGTGATGTAAACTTTTAAATCATTGATTTCTTTACCCGCCTCAGGACGAGAGGCAGGATCGACAGTTTTGAGAGATTGCATGAGGTCGGCTATGGGGCCTTTTTTCCCCAAAAACCGAACCCTCAGATCCATGACTTCTTTAGAGCCCCCTACCTTAGTTAATGAGGCGTTGAACTCTTCATAAAGCTTTTGGATTTTTTCTCTCATAGAGCTTGCTTTGCACTTTTTACGATTTCAGCGAAACATGCAGGATCACGGAATGCAATGTCTGCCATCACTTTTCTATCAAGTTCTACTTTTGCTCTTTTTAAGCCATCGATGAACTTACTGTAAGAAATGCCTTGCATACGGCAAGCTGCGTTCAAACGAACAGTCCAAAGACGTCTCATGTTACGCTTAAACAGTTTTCTGTGGACAAACTGATAGCTAAGCGCTTTTTGGACGTGGTCCATAGCTTGTCGCAAGTGGTTTTTGCGATCTCCGTAAGCCCCTTTGGCTAATTTGAAGAGACGCTTTTTTCTTTTGTGTCTTGCAACACTATTGGTAACTCTCATTTATACACCCCGAATCATTCTTTTGTAGGTCGCTGCTAGGTTAGAGGCAAGCTCTTTCACTTTAGCGATTCTGTTTTTTCTCTTTCTAGACTTTTTAGTCAAAATATGGCTTTTTCCCGCTCCCCAGTGCATCAACTTGCCTGTACCAGAGATCTTAAAGCGGGCGGCCACTGCTTTTCTTGTCTTAGCTTTTACTTTGGTCGCCACGTTGTTCACTTCCTTTTTTAGCCCCAGGGGCCAATGTTACACTCATGTTTTTCCCCATCAATTTTGGGGCTGCCTCAATAGATGAAACATCTTCTAAGGCTCGACAAACAGTTTCTATTACTTCTCTTCCGATATCAGCGAAAACAATTTCACGTCCTCTGAAAGTGCAAGTAAATCGAACCTTAAATCCTTTTTCGAGAAAATCTCGAGCATGGTTGATCTTGATTCCTAGATCATGTTTGTCAATATTCGGCTTTATTTTCAGTTCTTTGATTTTAACTTGGTGTTGAGCTTTTTTGCTCTCTTTTTCTTTCTTAGTCTGCTGATATCGCAGTTTACCATAGTCAATAATCTTACAAACTGGGGGATCTGCATTTGGAGCGATCTCTACGAGATCTAGACCCATTTCAACAGCTCTTTCCAAAGCC
>VGMA01000062.1 GCA_016866575.1 Chlamydiota bacterium | reverse complement strand
CCGGAGTTTTTTCAATTAAATAACTAAATATCAGACCTATAATAGAAGCTATAAAACATAATATTGTGCTAAACACATAGTTTCTTCCGCTGATCTCAGCCAAAAAAGAGCCGAAAAATGTCCCCATTATAACAGCCATATAAGTAGCCAAAGTCATGTGACCATTAGCTCTTGAGATGTCATCTTCTGGCACAATTTCAGGTAAAATTGCATATTTGGCAGGGCTAAAAATAGCAGCTTGCAATGCCACTAAAAAAAGAGAAAGGTATGAACTAAACACGTTGTGCATCCAAATAGCAAATATAGCAATGAATAAGAAAATTACCTCAGCCCACATTGTCCATATTAAAACATCTCTTTTACTGAATTTGTCCGCTAAATGCCCCGCAGGAGTGGAAAAGAAAAGAAAAGGGAGAATGAAAAGGACTCCTGATAAAGAAAGAATTTGATTGCAGCATTCTTGACCCATCAAATCAATAAGAGAAAATACGACAATCAAACGGAAAACGCTATCGACCAAAGTGACTAGAGTCTGAGTCACGTTTAAAGCCGTAAAAGAAAAAATCCTTCTCATAAAAACTTTGATCCTCTATTATTAAACGATGAACAATCTACTGCTTTGCTTAAGTTTAATTTTCGGTATACTAGCTGGATACCTCAATTCTCCTTTGCTCTATCAAATTGCAAGTAATATTGCTACTATAACTGTCAAAATTCTCCAACTCCTCTCTCTGCCCATCTTATTTTTATCTATAGTATCAACACTTTCTGGAATGAAGAGCTTTGAAGAGACTAAATTGATTGGGGGCAAAGTTCTAAAATATACTTTGATTACTACTATAGCTGCTTCCTTTGTTGCTCTTTTTGTCTATTTGATCATCGATCCGGTTCGATTTTTTACAGCTAACAATACGCTAAATGAGGTAAAACCCGCTCCTGGCTATCTAGAATCTTTTCTTGCCGTTTTTCCCTCAAATATCGTAGCTCCTTTTTTAGAAAATAATGTATTTGCTATTGTTTTGATGGCTCTTGTTTTTGGAATCGCGATTGTATCTCTAGAAGATCAGCAAAAAAAGACATTGCACCACTTTTTTTCCTCTCTGTTTGGCGCATTTTTGGTCATTACAAAATACATTATACGGTTTATGCCGATTGCTGTTTTTGCTTTTATTACAATTTTTGTCCGTGAACTTTTATCTGATGAAACGGCTAAGCAGCAAAGCGTTTTTTACTACACCTTAACAGTATTATGCGCAAATATCGTTCAAGGTTTTCTCTTCTTGCCGATCTTTTTGATGGTAAAAAGAATTTCGCCCTTAAAGCTTATTCGGGCGATGCTGCCAGCAATCAATTTGGCATTTTTCTCTAAATCTTCAAACGCTACATTGCCTTTAGCATTAGAAAATGCAACACAAAGAGCGCACATCTCTGAAAAAGTAGCTAAATTTTCTTTGCCCCTTTGCACTACAATCAACATGAATGGCTGCGCAGCTTTTATTTTGATTACCACCGTTTTTGTGGCAACGATACAAGGAAGAATTTTTACCCCTCAAGATTATGTTCTTTGGGTTTTTATCTCTACTCTTGCTGCAGTAGGAAATGCAGGCATACCCATGGGATGTTTTTTTCTCTCGAGCGCAATTTTATCTGGAATGGGTGTGCCTCTAGAAATTATGGGAATGATCTTGCCTATTTACTCTCTTATCGATATGGTCGAGACAGCACTGAATGTATGGTCTGACTCGTGCGTCACCGCCGTTGTAGATAAGGAAGTATGTCAAAAAGAAAGCTTATCGGTCTTAGCCAAATCGTAATGATCAATGTCGTTGCTGTTGCCAGCATACGTACGCTTCCTCTTTCTGCAGAATATGGATTTTCACTTCTTTTTTTCTATCTGATAGCAGCTGTCATGTTCTTTATACCCAGCGCGTTGATTTCTGCTGAACTTGCTACAGGCTGGCCAAATACCGGCGGAATTTACGTATGGGTGCGAGAAGCTTTTGGTAAAAAAGCAAGTACGACTGTGATTTGGCTTAGCTGGATGTACAATATCGCCTGGTATCCCACCATCATGGCTCTTGTAGCTGCAACATCTGCATATTTAATCGATCCAAAATTAGCTACAGATCGCATCTATTTATTTAGCTTAAGTGTGATTTTGTTCTGGCTTGCAACCTTGGTTAATTGTCTCGGAATAAGAGCTTCAAGCCTTGTTAGCTCAATAGGAGCTATTTTAGGAACACTTTTCCCCATGCTCTTCATCATTCTTTTAGCTTTTTACTGGTATATTGAAGGGAATAATCTAGCGATTGAATTTTCATGGCGTAGCTTTTTACCAACTAAAGAGAGCGCTGATAATATCGGATTTCTTAGTAGCCTTCTCTTGGGATTGCTTGGATTAGAAATGGCCGCAACGCATGCACAAGAGATGAAAAATCCAAGAAAAGACTACCCGAAAGCGGTGCTAATATCCTCTATCATCATCTTCTTTTCACTAGTTCTTTCTTCTTTAGCGATCGCTGTGATCGTTCCAAAAGAAAATCTTAGCCTAGTTGCTGGAGTCTTACAAGCCTTTGAGCTGTTTTTTCACTCCTTTGGCATCCCTCAAATGACTCCTGTTGTAGCTTTTTTTATTATTTTAGGAGCTCTAAGTAGTGTTTCAACCTGGATTATAGGTCCAAGCAAAGGGATTATGATCGCTAGCGAAGATGGCTCTTTACCCTCTTTTTTCAGTAAAAAAAACAAAAACCACGTGCCCGTTAACGTATTAATGACTCAAGCAGTCATAGTAACTATTCTTTCTTTTGCTTTTATCTTTTTACCCTCTATCAATGCTTCATTTTGGATTCTCTCTGCGATAACAGCTGAGCTTGCACTTGTGGTATATATAGCTCTATTTGCTGCAGGTCTTGTTTTACACTATAAAAAGCGAAATGTGGCAAGATCTTTCAAAATACCAGGAGAAAATTTCGGAATCTGGCTTGTCTGTTGTCTAGGTTGGATCATTTGTGTTTTTGCCATCTTTACAGGCCTTATTCCTCCAAAAAATATCGCACATAAAAACCTTTTGCTTTACGAAGCAGGTCTAATTACAGGTATGCTTTTGCTATCTTTAGCTCCTTTAATCTACATCTATAGCAAGAAAAAAGAAGATTCGTTATGATCCAAATTATGAGAAAATGGCTAACATTTGCATTGCTGTGTAATACAGCTGTTTTTGCGTATACTCCACCTGATTTAGGTGATTACCTGCCAGAAGATCTCAATGTCTATCCCGCATATGTTTTAGCCGATCAAAACTTCTCTCCTATAGCAGGCGGCATCGATCTAAAGACAACGCAAGATGGCTTTATGACCTTTTTGCGTCAAATGTGGCCAGATAAATATAACTCCCGTGATCCTGTATCTTTTTTAAGCCGAGCTGCCAAATATGGTATAGTTGTAATCCCTCTAAGTGGATACGCCGTAGAAGTGCAAGAGCAACTTTTTGGCAGAGGTTATCGCATCCGAAGTCTAGGTAAAAGTCACGCCACTGTAAAAAGCTACCAAATACCCGCTCCTTATCCTTACTGGAACGGACAGAGTGCAACAAATTATACGATCACAAAAAGATTTAGCATATCTGATCAATTATCTGTTGATATCGCATCCACTGAAGCTACAGCAATTTATGCAGGCCAAATTAGACAATCATGGATCAATAGATCCTTTGTAGATCCTTCGGAATCTGCGTTATATTTACTCAACCAATTTGCTTTACGTCGCTATGTAACTCATCCAAGCTCTACTAACGCTAATAACAACATCAATAACTACTCTTTCTGGCTTTCGATCCTTTACCCTACAAGAGCCTCTATAGCTACAACACCTAGCCAAATGCAGGCTATTTTGCAGCAGAAAGGGAATTTTTCTCTCTTAGATCCTTTTAGCTATTTTGCAGCCATCAGTTTAGCTAAGTATTTAATCAACGGCGAATTTCAACCTTTGTATATGTTTCCTATAGGTAGTGTAAAATATTTACCTAGTATACGACCTGGACTTACACCTTTCGGACCTGAAGTATATTTTGATAACTACATCAACTATACAGCTAAAAACAAATTGATTTATGCCTACTATAGACAAGGACAACATAAGCCCTGGACTACATATCGAGGATTTGGAGCGAGCATTCCTAATGCATGGACCAATTCGAATTTGTCTTTAGGGGTAAGAGTAGATTTTTGGAGTCAACCTAATTATTCCAATACAAGTTATCTCTTAGTTGAAAACGTGGTTGAAACCATGGGAAGCTCGCAGTCTGATTTTATGAACATTCCCATAGCTAAATTAATTAAAAAAACAAACTCTATAGGAATTGACAGACCCACAAATCCAGGTATTGGCGCTCTTGGTTCAATTACTGTAAATTATTCAATTGATCCAAAAAGAATTTCTTGCATCACACTTGAACTTGGTTTCAAAAGTAGCGGATATGTTCAAGGTTTTGATTTAAATTCCAGTCCGATTGCAAGACTTGGTTTGCAGATCACCTACTAATCGTTATGAAAAAAAAACTTTTGCTTACCATCTTGCTTCATCCCAAGCCAGAAGCGGAAAACCAATTTTTAGCTTGCTACCACCAAATAGCTAATAACAATCCTTTGTTAGGAAATTCTAATTTTACCTTGTCTGTCAATCCCAGTTCTGCTGAATATATTTTTACTGCTTACTTTGAAGATAAAGAAAAAATCGAAAACTTTTTAGATACATTCACGTTTGCTAAAGATCTTCTTTTGATACCCGCTGTGAGTGAGGTATATAAAATCGTTAAACCCGTTGCATAAAAATGTAGCAGATGTTAAGCTCTAGGGAATTTTAACCAGTTCTCATGGAAGACATACAAAAACCTACATTTAGTAAATGGCGCCAGAGACTTTGGCCCATTCACAATCACGAGCTTAAGAAGCTTTTTCCTTTAATTCTCATTAAATTTTTTATATCGGTAAACTACGGTATCTTGACAATTTTAAAAGATACGCTTGTCGTTACTTCGAAAGGGTCAGGAGCAGAAGTTATACCGGTTCTTAAAGGATGGGTGGTTTTACCTTGCGCTATGCTCGTAGCCCTTGCGTATTCAAAGTTGAGCAATATTTTAAATAAAAGACAGCTCTTCTATACCGTGATGGGCTCTTTCTTATTCATTATTTTCCTTTACGGCTTCGTACTCTATCCGAATGTTGATACCCTCTCTCCACACGCAAGCTCTGATTGGCTTATTTCAAAGATAGGCCACAAATACGAACACTGGGTAGCTGTCTACAGAAACTGGATCCAATCTTTGATCTTTGTCACCGCTGAACTTTGGGGAAGCATGATCATACTCGTGCTCTTCTGGGGATTTGCGAACGATATCACTAGCGTTAGCGAAGCAAAAAGATCTTACAATATTTATATAGCAGCTGGAGATTTGGCAGCTTTCAGCGTAGGACCCCTTGTTTGCTACCTCACTAAAAAGTTTTCTCACCTAGAATTTACTTTCACTGTACAAGCGCTTATCTCTATTGCTCTTTTAGTCGGTGCAGCGGTAATCCTCACCTACTGGTGGACTGATCGCTATATTTTGAAGAACAAGAACTATTCAAATCCTGAAGACTACAGCAGCAACTCTCGAAAGAAAAAAGAAAAACTCTCTTTGATGCAAGGATTCAAATATTTAGCCAAAGATCGCTACCTACTTGGAATTGCTGTGATGGTTATTGGATATGGATTTGCGGTCAACTTGATCGAAGTCACCTGGAAAGCCAGCTTAAAAATGCAGTTCCCTAACCCTGTAGACTATCAATATTTCACAAGTAAAGCTACTTCCATGGTAGGACTGTTTGCTTTCTTAGCGTCAGCTTTTTTAGGCTCGAACATCATTCGAAGATTCGGCTGGCACACAAGCGCTCAGCTTACACCAGCGTTTGTAGGAATTACAGGAATCGTTTTTTTCCTCCTGATTTTGAACCAAAAACATATCGGACCTTTGACAACTTTGTTTGGAACAACCCCTCTAATGATGATTGTCTTGTTCGGAGCTTTTCAAAATATTGCTAGCAAGGTAGCCAAATACTCCTTCTTTGACACTACTAAAGAAATGGCTTACATTCCTTTAGATGAAGAAGCCAAAGTAAAAGGAAAAGCTGCAATTGATGTGGTAGGAAGCCGCCTTGGCAAGTCAGGATCTTCTTGGATTCAAGTAGCGCTTATTGATATTATAGGGACAGGATCGATCCTTTCGATTACTCACCTTATACTACCTATTGTAGTGATAGTCGTGCTAAGCTGGGTCTATTCGGTCCGCTCGCTAAGCCACAAATTCGACAGGGTCGCTAGCGCTAATTCATAAAAGATGTTATAATATCCCCTAAATAGAGGGGGTTTATGTTCAGTAGGTTAAAAGATTATTTTAAAGATTTTAATTGGGTATCCGGATGCTTTATCATCGGATACCATTCACTTTTACTCGCTTTAGTTCCTTTATATTGCTATTTTTTCACTCCGTCTTGGACGATTCTCACCTTCGCTTTCATTTTTTATTTTATATCAGGAACAAGCATTACAGCAGGCTATCACCGTTTTTATTCTCACCAAAGCTACAAGCTCAACAATAAATTTATTGAATTCCTCCTCTTGTTCTTTGGATCGATGGCAACTCAAGGAAGCGCACTTCGCTGGAGCCATGACCACAGGATCCACCATGCGCACATTGATACAGACAAAGACCCATATTCTGTAAAAAAAGGTTTTTGGTATGCTCACTTATTCTGGATGTTTAAAAAACAACCTGAAATAGACACAAAGATTGTTTCAGACCTATGCAAAAATAAAATGGTCATGTTTCAAGAAAATCATTACCTTTTTTGCATGCTTTTTGCCAACATCGTCCCTACCGTACTTGTCGGCTGGCTAACAGGAGACTTTTTTGGCGCATTTGTTTTTGTATGGCTTTTTAGGCTCTTTTTCCTTCACCATTCTACCTGGTTTATCAATTCATTAGCTCACTATTGGGGTCATCAAAATTATTCTAGAGAGCACTCAGCAGTGGACAACTATATTATATGCATGCTTACCTTTGGTGAAGGCTACCATAATTATCACCATACGTTTGCTAGCGATTACAGAAACGGCATACGCTGGTACCATTACGATCCAACTAAATGGTTTATTTGGATTCTATACAAACTTGGGTTTGCGACAAACTTAAGACGCACTCAAGAATCTCGTATTACTAAGCAGATGCTGCTCAATCATAAAACAGAGCTTTTAGAGAAACTCAAAAACTCGATTTCAAGTAAAAAACAAGATCTAGAGGAAAAAGTTTCTGAGTGCACAGATACTTTAGTTCAAAAAATGGCTGAAATCCATCAGCTTCTTGATCTATATAAAGAAGCGAAAAAAGCCAAAGTAGCTCATGTAAAAGAACTTTACAAAGAGATCAAGCAGCTTAAAAAGATCCTCAAAATGAAGTGGAAAGAGCTCCACTTCCTTACAAAAAGCATTATGAGGCTTCAGCCGGTTGCGATGGCTGCAAGCGCTTGAATCCAATTCGGATGATCATTAAGGCAGGGGACGAGGTCAAATCGCTCCCCTCCTTTTTCAAAGAACTCCTCTTTTTCTTCTATTCCAATCTCATGTATAGTCTCCACGCAATCTGAGACAAAAGAAGGACAGATCACAAGAACTCTTTTCCATCGATTCAATACTTCATTCGTGCTAGGCCCTATCCACGGCTCTCTTCCAAGTTTAGACTGAAAAGAAACCGTATAATGTTGAATATTTGCTTTTTCTGCTAACGCCTTTGCTGTTTGCATACAGCGCTCTTTGTAATTTGCCGCAACTCTTAAAGGCAAGCTATGGAAGCTTATGACAATTTGATCATAGTCATCAAAATTGTACCCACTTAACGTGGAGTGAAGAGCGTCTATATAAAGAGGATGATCCTCAAAAGAAGAAATTACACGTATAGAAGGGATCTCGCGATATTTTTTGAGAACATCAAATGTCTTACTTAGCACAGAACCAGTAGTAGCTTTGGCGTACTGAGGAAATAAAGGAAGTATTACAAGTTCTTTTAAAGGAAGCTGCATCAGATGGTGAAGCTGTTTTTCTATAGCAGGATTTTGATAGCCCATTCCGTATGTGACTGCATAATCTGCGCCAAGGTGATGCCTTAGACCGCTGACTAGTTTTTCTGTGTATACTTTAAGAGGTGATCCCCCTTCTTGCCAAATCATTCCATAATTTTCACTAGAGCCCTTCTTCTTTAAAGGTACAATGACACCACGGACAAGGATCTGACGAACTAGCCATGGCTTTTCAATAATGCATGGATCGGTTAAAAACTCCTTCAGGTAGCGAGCTACATCCTTTTTAGCCGGCGTATCGGGCGTTCCTACCTGTAAACAAAGTATTCCTTTCATATCTTCATGGCCTCAAAAAAATGATTATTGCTTTTAATTTTTTTAATCATACATAATCTGGTATATGTTTTGGAAAAAATTTACTCTTTTAGCTTTAAGTCCGATAGCCTTGTTTGCAACAGTGGATATCGATGCTCCTTGGTTTACAGGCCCATTAATTTGCCCATCTCCGCACGTTGTACCACAAGGGCACTTCAACCTTGAGCCTTATATCTTTTATAACAATATCGTCGGATCTTATGACAACAGCTGGAAATACCACGCTGCAGACAATATTGTTTCGAATCTCAATTTTCAGGCTGTGACCCAAATTGGTCTACTACCTAGAATGGATCTGACGATCGTCCCACAATTTTATTATAACCTCAATTACGATCCTAAAAACCCGTGGGCTTTTGGCGATCTTTCTATGAAAATAGGAATTCAGCTAATTTCCGGCTCTCATCTTGGCGGCATACCCTCTGTCAAAATCACGCTAGGAGAGAATTTTCCTTTAGGAAAATACCAATTTCTCGACGATGATATGGGAGGAACTGATGCATATGGCGGCGGATCTTATGGGACAACTTTAGGTTTGGTTGCAGGCAGGCTTTTCCATTTTTCTGGGGCTCATTATTTAGCCACAAGAGGTGCGTTAGAGGCTACGGTCTTTTCCGGAGTCAATCTTCGTGGTAAAAATGCTTATGGCGGAGATGCCACTACGAATGGGAAATTTCATCCGGGCGGTCTATTCAACCTCATCCTTGGTGGAGAATTTTCGATTACTAAACACCTCGTGTTAGCCCTTGATGTCGTAAACGTATACAGCCTCAAAAGCACATTTCACGGCACTACTATAGAGCCTGTGGGAAATACAAAAGAGAGTTATCAACTCAGTTTCGCTCCGGCTCTTGAGTGGAATTTTACAGCAAATGTAGGCATTATCGGAGGTGTCTGGCTTACCGCTATTGGCGCAAATTCTTCAGCCTTTATTAACGGA
>VGMA01000061.1 GCA_016866575.1 Chlamydiota bacterium | reverse complement strand
TGATCTCAAACAAGCTTAAGTAGTCTATATCAGTCAGTCTTAATCTATAAGGCTGACTTTTAATATCTATGAAATAAAAGCCCCTCTTTTTTAAAGACAAAAAAATATTGAGATTCGTATACCTTATCCCTTTGAACTGCCCGGAAGAAAAAATCCGCTCCATGGCTATTCACGGGGCGACTATTTTCAAAGTGGACTCCCCTGATTTTACCCTAGTGCCAAGTTCTGCATGCGGCCATATTCGAGGCTTATTCAAAAGATTCAAAAAGCTTATCGATCAGGGTAAAATCAAGCAAAGCGATTCTGTTGTAATCATGTTAACAGGATCAGGACTAAAGGATGCCGCAGTGTTCAATGAACATAAAATTGATCTAATTTCAACAGATATTGCGACTATTGAAGAAGATCTGGCCGAAATCTAACATAGCTAAAAAAATGAAGTTAAAAAACATTTTTACCCCTCAATATTTTGAATTCTCGCATATGCTCTGATTTCAGAAAGAAAATCGGCTCTGTTTACAGCAGAATTTTCGTCGCAAAACTGATTAGCAGCATTTATCAGCGCTGCATAATCCGTAATTTTCGTATTTTCTGAGTAGCTAAAAAACATCTGAATAGCAACATGAGTAGAAACTTTGATTTCTTGTATTTCTTCAACATCGACTCCACTAAGCCTTCCTTGCAACACACCTATCACTAATCTCTGCGTTTTTCCTTGGTTGCAAACCCTAGCTTGCATCTCATACGAATCTTGAAGTGCATAAATCATGCTATCTTTTGCATTTGTCTGCTCTGGCTCATTTAAGGTTGAAGCATATATCCATAAACGAGCTATGACTTCTTGACCAGAGGTCATGAGTCCTAAAATACTGAAATCTTCGTGATCAATGAGAGCGCCAAACTCCTCGTTGATAGCTTTAGGAATTAAAAGAGCGCGATACGCTAATTTTTTTATTTCGCTATCGATCTTACAACCCTTGAGATACTCTGTAAACTCTTGTACAGCTCTATCGATTTGATTTTTTGTTATTTTACCTTGATGCTCTCGAATCTTTTGAATAGCCTCTTTAGTTCTTAAATCGCGATTGCCTTCATGGACATTCACGCCTTGATTAGCCGCTTGGCGGGCATTTTGAACAACAGGAGCATATCGACCTTGCATACGCTGCTCTACATAATGAGCTCTAAGCCCAAATGGCGTGTTCGCAACGTTTTGTATGATCATCGCTCTATCAAAACCATTCATTCGATGATTGATAAGAACCATCGCATACTGCATCACATCGGCTCTTTCATGACTAGGAGCTGAAATTATGGCTTTGATGACTTCTATTCTTGAAAGATGATTCATCTGCCTTGTGATCGCATTATGCGCTAAATTAGCAACGATATTTCTTTCACTAGCAGGTAGCCTTGCTATCAATCTAATGATCGCATCCCCTTCTTGGGCTTCTCTTTCAGGATCGATTAAAAGTAGAGCATTTCTCATCATTTCTGCCCTTTCTTCTGGTCTAACAGAGTTTAGAGCTTGTACGATGTTTGTAATCGTTCTGTAGTTCGATCTTTTATTGATCGCATGAAGGGCTAAATCTACAATATCTACCCGCTCTTGTGATTTTACTTCACTAAGTGCACGCAATATGCTCGTTCTACTAAAATAACCTATATCAAGTCGAATGAGCCTCATAGCCTCTAAAGCCACTTCTTCTCTTTCATGAATAGAAATTGAACTCAATACTTCCAAAATAGCGCTCCGTTCAAAAGCTGACATATTCAAAGTAATGAGATGTAAAGAAGCGGAAACTACTTCATCTCTTTGGTTTTTAGAAATTCGATTAACAGCTTGGATCATTGAAACTCTGTCTTGAGCATTCATCAAAGGGCTGATGAGTTTTAATACATTCCTCATCACCTCCTCTCTTTCTTGAGAGCGAACCAATAGTAAAGCTTCAATGAACACTTTTCGAAAATAGCCACTTGATTGATCTGTCAAAAGCTGATCTGAGTAAGTAACAACAGAGCATCTTTCTTGCGCTGAAATTGCTGCAATAGCATCAAACGTATATATACCGCTATCGGAATGCATCTCAGGAGTAATCGATTCAAGCATGTTTCTTGATAGCGATGAAATACGACCTTCATTACTTACCATTTGTATGAGTTTTTGACGTCTTTGCTGATCCATAGCAGGAGCTATGCGCTCAAGAGCATACTTAAGAACAGAGCCTCGTTGATCAGGACCTAGCTCTAAAATTCTAAGCACAAATACTCTTCTAGGATCCAAGCGTAGCGAAATAAACTCTGGCAATACATCAAGTACTTGATCTTTCCAACTAGCTGGAGCTCCTATCAGCCAAATACCAGCTGTCAAAAATAAACTAGCTATAGTGCCAACTATATGGAAAACACTTACAGCTTGCAAAGGTTGATGCTCTTGCGGAAAAAACTCTCTATTTTTTGGACTTGCAAAATCAATTTTATTCATAATTTCTCAAAATTTGAGGATAAATTATATCATAAAATCGGTTAATTTAATAAATTTAAATAAAAAAATAACATTTTATATTATTTTATTTACATAAAAGAAAGTGTATTTTTTAAAAAAACAGCCTCGTGTTACTCAAGGCTGATCTAAGATGCGCTATTAGCTCTAATTTTTATAAGAAAGAAGCTTCACAGTTCAGCCAATCTATAGCGCTCTAAATATTTTTTATAAAGAACGGGATGATATGTTTCTACTAAATCATCTAGATATTTGATGATATTTTTTTTCAGTTTTTTGCTGTGATAGTGAAGATCTTTCCCTTTTGATTTTGAACCACCGTTGAGTTTATAAAAATCCATGCTTTTTTCTTTATGTAGAGCTAAAGATTGAAAAAATTCGTCAAATGCGTATACGGGCACATCTAAAAAATCTATCAAAACTCTCATGGTTTATTGGGGATAAAGCATCATGTCTTCGTAATAAATTAAAAGCTTTTGACCTTCAAATGCATCATAAGCATATAAATTCGTGAAATATGCAAGGCCGGTATCATACGATTCAGGTAGGCGCACATAATCGCTTCGCATTGTTATAAGATCTAACAAACGCTTAATATCATAGCCCACATTTCTACTCATACACTCTTTGTAATCTCGAAGCAAAAGAACTACTTTATCTTGTGCTGGATCTAGCTTTATACCTTGATCCTCAATCGAGTGAGTCGAGTAAATTAGATACGGAAGATTTCTATCATATCTACCTACTAAATGTTTAGATATTCCTTGATTCCAAAAATTGTACTAATCACTTGTGATGCATGTTTGATGTGTCAGATTCACAAGTTGATAATAAGTCCAATTTAACCCTGAACGAGGATACGACACTAAATAGTTCTCGCTCATAAGAACTGAAAAAAAGCTTAAAAAGACACATATTAGTCTTATCATTTCTTTACCCCAAATTGTTTAAATTTCCCTTAAAAATCCACAAAAACATAACATTTAAGAATTTAATATAATATAAAATCACTAAAAATTTAAAATTTATTTATTTAATTTATTAGATATTGTAAAGACGTAGATGTTACTTTTCAAAATCTTGACGCTATTTTTTTGATTGTTTTTACTTATCAAGGCTAATTCGATCATAGCTAAAAAAATGATATGATTAAAATTTTAAATAAAAACGATGCCGCATCTGTAAAACAAAATAAATTGCGAGTCCACTTCTAGGTTGAAAACAAGAGATCTTTTAAAGACGGTTATAATTTAAGAAGAATTTTCCCAACACTTTGGCGACTTTCTAAAAACTTTTGCGCTTCTTTAGCTTGTTCAAGCGTAAAGATACGATCTATATGAAGCTTTATGTTTTTGCTTTTGATCTCTAGCATCAAAGCATTTGCTCGATCGAGTAATTCTTCATGTGAAAGAAGATAATTCATTAAATTACCTCCGCTTAAAGTGATGGATTTAGACTGAAGAATATTAGGTGAAATAGGATCAATTTGGCCGCTTGCATGCCCATAAAGAACAATATGTCCTTGTGTAAGCGCTAAAATACATGCTTTTTTTTAGAGACATCAAGACAGCATTAGTACTAATGACATCCTTATCAAATTGCTTTTTTTAGATGTACTATGCTAAGTTAAGAAATTTACTCAAAAACTCCTAAAGGGATTAGATTTCGTATTGCTTATATGCTCAAAATTTATCAAGTTCATCAAAGAGGAATTATTAGGGTTCCAATGCTACTTTGATTAATCAAAAAGATATCTAATCGCAAAATTTTTCGCTAAAATGGTTTGTATGGAACAAAAAACTCTTCGTGACTTTTCTAATTCGGCAAGATCTATCGAGATCCACGCTATTTATGAACATTACAAAGGAATGCGCTACAAGGTATTGGGCATAGCTCGACATAGCGAAACTTTAGAAGAGCTCATAGTGTATCAAGCACTGTACGGAGCTTTTGATCTTTGGGTAAGACCCCTTGGCATGTTTTTAGAAAATGTGACGATTGAGGGAAAACTGATCGCTAGATTTAAAAAGATCAATGGTAGTTTTATTGAAAAATGATCTAATGCCTGAAAAAAATGGCAATCCTTAACTCTTTATCTAATTTAACATAAGCTTTTTATGTTTAATTGATATTGAAATCAAGGATGCCAAAATTTGCTCTAAGTAACCTTAGAAGTTCCAATTCACATTAAAGAGTATCCCTGTGAGACCAAAGGTGTTTCCCTCTGATAATTGGAATGTGTCCATCGAACTGCTGTAAGTGCTTTCACTTACTGTGTTAACATGGTTCCACTGGTTCCAATAAAACGAGTTATCCCAGCCAAGTTTTATTGTGAGTTTCTGTGAATCATTGAAAAATGTTTTTTCATATTTTAACCCAAGTAGCGCTTGAAGCGTTGGAGAAAGTGTTGGCATATTCGGACTTGAGGTGTTAGTGGTAGAATTTCCATAGGCTGTATAGGTTACTAAGTCCTTAGCTGAAGCATTGCCTATTAAAATAGCGCCAGTTCCTTCAAAAAAGAAAGAACAGCCCCCTCTTACTATCCAATCAGAGTTTAGTCCTACGCTAGGTCCTATGCCCCAAAAATTGGTCTTTTGCTCTCTTGTAAGGATGTTATCCCCTAATCTGGTGTCTGGATCAAGGGATGTGTCTGAACCATCACCTGTAAAAGTAGAGGTAACTGTATCATAAATAAATGACAACTTAAGGCCCATATGAGGCTCTAGTCTAAAGCTCTTATCACTAAATACAACTCGATCTAGATCAATATTGAGATTATAATAATCTACTTGGAAATGGGATTTACCATATCCTGCTACACCTAGGTCTGCAACCAAATCAGCGATAAACTGATCTCTCCATATGTTAATTGGGACAATATTGTTTGTGCCATTGACTTTATCTGTGGTTTTGCCAGTGCTGCTTAGCCAGTCAAATCTGGTATTTAGAGCCCATTTCTTTTCATCAAAGTAATAAGAAAGACCCGCTGTAATCCCCCAGTCTAGATCGAATGAAGGCTGGAGGGTCTTTCCAGATCCCGGCATAGCCGTATAGGTAGTTGCGTTACCATTTTTTGTGTATGCATATTGAGAGCCTGTCATTCGAACTTGCTCTACGATAGGTCCTATGGTAACAGTATAATTTCTACTTTCTTTTTCTTTTACTGCTTTATCTGCTTCATAAATGCTCATATTTTCGTTATCGATATTTTGGGAAGTTACTGGAGCTTGTGAAGGTTTTTGTACCGCAACAAAAGTTTTAGGTGTTTCAATTTTTACCGGACTTGTTTCATGAACCTCGTCCATTCTTGCCATAAAATTGATTACCTTAAAACTAACCCCCGCATTTTGAAGCTTAATGATCTCAGGAGTAGTAAGATTGAATTTGCTATTTGTGTAAATGAGGATTTGAATGATGGAATCTTGATTAATACCAGAGTATTGCATAAACACTACATCGGTATAATCTAACATCTGTTTTTTTTGGATCTTATCTAGCGTTTTGTAACTAACTCTCTTCAAAACCAATAGATCATCTCTACTTAAATCCTGATAAAGAGCTTGTTGCGGCAAACTTTTAGTATCTTTTAGGGCTATACTTGACTGATTCTGCGTTTCTTTTTGACAACCCACGCAAAACAGCGATAAAGATAAGTAAATTAAATGTTTATATTTCACTTGAGACACCTTTTGCTCAAAATTATTATTATTAACTTTAATTCTTATCAATAATATTAAAGATTATTAATCAACATCATTTATTTGTAAAATTACCCTGCATGTAAACTAAGTTGTTGATTTTCAGATATTGAAAAAATCAAACCTTCCTATTGAATACAATAATAAAAAAAGGGATCTATGAATACTACGTGTAGCAATAAGACAGCATGCGCTGGTAAAACCTGCTTCATTGGACAAAAATGTGCTTATAAAAATGGTCAATTAACTTGCTGTACTAACTACACTCCCGATTGTTCTATTTGCTGCGACCCTTACGTAACATGTAATAATGGCTGCTGCGGTTCAGGGCAAGTATGTTCTAATAATGTATGCTGTAAATCTGGGGAAACTGGCTGTAATGGCAAATGCTGCCCACCAGGAGAGATTTGCTCTAATGGCGTTTGCTGTCCTCAAGGACAAGAATCTATTAACGGCAATTGCTGCGATCCTATTCTAATCTGCAATAACACTTGCTGCGGAGATAACCAAATTTGTTTAGATAGCGGCTGCTGCGATCCTAACCTCGTCTGTAATGGCGTTTGCTGCCAAAATCAAGAACAATGCCCTGGCTGCGACGGACAGTTCTGCTCCAACAGCGTTTGTTGTAAAGAAGGTGAAACAGGCTGTAACGGCATTTGTTGCCCATCCGGTCAAATTTGCTCGAACGGTATTTGCTGTCCTGAGGGGCAAATAGGAATTGATGGCACTTGCTGTGATCAAGATTTAGCTTGCAACGGCACTTGCTGCTCAGCTGGGCAGGTCTGTATCAATAATCAGTGCTGCTCAAATCCTTGCGGCAATAACACTTGCTGCGGAGATAACCAAATTTGTTTAGATAGCGGCTGCTGCGATCCTAACCTCGTCTGTAATGGCGTTTGCTGCCAAAATCAAGAACAATGCCCTGGCTGCAACGGACAGTTCTGCTCCAACAGCGTTTGTTGTAAAGAAGGTGAAACAGGCTGTAACGGCATTTGTTGCCCATCCGGTCAAATTTGCTCGAACGGTATTTGCTGTCCTGAGGGGCAAGAAGCAATCAATGGAACTTGCTGTGATCAAGATTTAGCTTGCAACGGCACTTGCTGCCAGGCAGGTCAAAGCTGTATCAATAATCAGTGCTGCTCAAATCCTTGCAGCAATAACTCCACCTGCTGTGGAGATGGCCAAATTTGTTTAGATAGCGGCTGCTGTGACATAAACAGTGTTTGCAACGGTGTATGCTGCCCATCTGGTCAAACTTGCTCTAACGGCATTTGCTGCCCACAAGGACAAGAAGCTATTAATGGCACTTGCTGCGATCCTGATCTAATCTGCAATAGCACTTGCTGCTCTTTTGGTGAATCTTGCTCTAATGGAGTTTGCTGCCCAGCTGGATGGAGCGGAAACGATGGTTTTTGTTGCCCCCCAGGCTCGAAAAATTGTGGAACTACATGCTGTGACATGAATCAACAATGCTGCAATGGCACTTGCTGCCAGGCAGGTCAGGTATGCATTAATGGCCAATGCTGCTCAAATCCTTGTGGCAATGACTCTATTTGCTGCAAAGATGGTCAGGTTTGTACAAGTAACGGCACCTGCTGTGACAGCTCGTTATGCCCTAGCGGGCAAGTTTGTACAGATAGCGGATGTTGCGATCGTAATTTAGCTTGCAACGGCAAATGTTGCACAGACCCTGAAAATTGTCCTGGTTGCGACTCAAATCAAATATGTTCTAATGGTATTTGCTGTTCACAAGGTCAAACAGGCTGTAATACAAATTGCTGCAATACTTCTTTGGGAGAGACGTGTTGTAACGGCACTTGCTGTCCAGATAAGTATAACTGCTCTAACGGAGTGTGTTGTCCTAGCGGTCAATTCGGTTGTGGTAGCACTTGTCATTCTTCAGGAAATTGTTGCAATGGGTATAATTATTGTTCGGGTAATTGCTGCACTAATGGTCAATGCTCCCCTAGCAACTACCGTTGCGAAAATGGTTGCTGTGTACACCTGTAAATTGGATAATAAATAAAAAAATTAGTGCGTTAAATATCAATAAGAAAAAAATAAATCAGAATTTAAAAAAATTAATTTAATTATTTTTAAATATATAAAAATAATTAAAAGTATTAATTAAACATGAAACAGTTTAATATATATGCCTAAATAATTAAATTATTGGGTATTTTATGTCTTCTATTTCCCCTTTGGATTCTTTTATAACCCCTTCAGCGGGTTGTAGCCAAGGTCAAGTTAGTAGCCCCCTTTCTAGCATCAAGAATAATCCTTTTAGTAGCGCATTTGAGAAAATAGTCGGATCGAATACCAAAACTAATCATCTTGCAAATAGCACCTTTGGATACAATATTAGACCGCTCGCTGAAGTGGAATTAGAGAGTTTCAAAAAAAGATTGTCTTGGTTTTCCCCTTTTCAACTTACGCAAGAAGGGATTGGAGCGGCAATCATTCATATGGCTCCAAAAAACATGTCAACGGAAGGGATCGTCGATGCTGTATTTGAAAATTGCAAACCCGCAAATATTCTAATTGTTTTGGATGCGATTTTAGTTAAATACCCCTCTTTCAACTTAAGCTCGTTTGATCAGCTCCGTAGAAGGATTGTTGAAGATGCTGATCTGATGATGAATAATGACTCTGTTAACGCTTTTTTGCTGGAAAATGGGCTTGATGGCGACCCAACGCATTTACAAAAATGCCATAATTTAGCCTATCGCATCAATCATCCCTACATTTTCCCTTTACCAAAAGTAGAAGTGCTTTCTAGTGAATATACTCTAAATTTTTTGTGGGTGAACCTCAATCCACAAAATCGAATGCTAAACTCATCCCAAAATATTTTTGGTCACGGCTTAGAGCCTGCTGAGAACGCTAAAGAAATCCAGGATCCAACCTTACTGCGCGAACTTGAGCAAAATAGTGAACATCTCAGTCATGAAGCTTTACAAAACTGGTTCAACATCAAAGAGAGCTTTACCTACAGACTCTCTAAATGGGCAGATCTTCATAAAGATGCGACTATTTATTTATGGTACGATAGCGCTCTTGTGACTCAAACAGCACGGCAAAAAACAGACGAGATGCTAAAAAGCATTTCTTTATCAAGAGGCGTTCAACTATCTCTAAGAGATGTTCGCTCTTTAACCAATATGGATGAGGAGCTTAGACTTTCTTTGCACCCGGGAACAGCTCTTTATACAGAGTAGATTTGCTAAAGG
>VGMA01000060.1 GCA_016866575.1 Chlamydiota bacterium | reverse complement strand
AAATTTTCTTAAATGGTCTAAACTAAGATCAGAAACTGAGCGCACTTTTACAACAAAATTATGAATACAGCTCCAAGAACCTTCAAGTAAAAGCGTCAAAACTTCTTCTTGACTGATCCCCTCAAATGAGCGAGCACATAAGGTATAAAGAGTATAAAACTCATGTGTAGCAAAAAATGCTTCTTGCAAGGAGCTTGCTGACAAACTCCCCTCATTTTTCTTTAGCTCATAAAAAAGCCCCTCAGAAGTTAAAGGCCACTCTTCCCTAGCTGCCAAAAGTTTTACACTTTCAAAATGGGCATCGCTTAACCCAGGATAGACTGTCAACTTGACATGCTCTCCTCCGTCGCGGTGGATAAATTCCAGCTCTCTTTTTTGCAATTCGGTGTTAGCTAAAGCTCTTTCTATATCAAAATAATGGAATTGAACAAGACAAGCCAGAGCTAAATCCCTTCTTGTGTAGCCATATTCTACAAGCTGGGTATCGACAAGCTCTCTTAACAAATCTTGATAGGAATAAGCAAAAAACGTTCTGATTACTGTTGCATTTGTCAAAGAAGATATAGGCGCTATTTCTATTTTTTGCTGACGGTGCCATTTTTTTTCTGCGACTATGTAGATAAGAGAAGAAATAAGACCAATGTTAAGAGCTGCGCTAAAGATGATTAGCTGAGTGAGCATGCGCATCTTTCTTAGCAAAGGATCTTGCATTTTGACTTTCCCCTACCACTTTAAAGACACATGTTATACACTTTTTTCTCAGTAGACAATAGGATTTTCATGAAAGTCCCCTTAAATTGGTTAAAAAAATATATTCCGTTATCGCAAACTCCTCAGCAGATCGCTGATGCCCTGACCTTGCAAGGTTTAGAGGTTGAATCGATTGAAGGAGAAAATTATCATTTCAACGGAGTGATCATTGTCAAAATTGACTCTGTAGCTTCTCATCCAAATGCCGACAGGTTAAAAGTAGCCAAAGTATTTGACGGCAAAGAATATTACCAAGTTGTCTGCGGAGACCAAACTATACAGCCGGGGATGATTGTCCCTTTTGCTAAAGCGGGTGCTAACCTTCTTTTAGACACTGACTCTCCATTGAAAATCAAAAAAGGGAAAATACGAGATGTCGAATCAGAAGGAATGCTTGCAGGCTTAAACGAACTGAGCCTAATTAAGGAAAAAGCTCCGACAGTTTACCACCTTCCTTTAGATGCTCCCCTTGGGATGGATCTTAAAGACTATCTCTACAACCCTATATTGGATGTCACATTGACCCCTAATTTGGGTCATTGCCGAAGCATCCTAGGTATCGTTCGAGAGTTGAGTGCTTCTCTACAAATTCCTTACACCCTTCCGAGAATTCCTAAAATTGCCGGGAACTGCTCTAATACAAGCGCTGAATTTACCTTAACTAACAACGCACCAAAACATTGCCCTACCTACACAGCAAGGCTTATTAAAGGTGTGCGCATAGGCCCATCACCTAATTGGCTTGCTGAGGCTCTTGAAAGTGCTGGCATTCGCCCTATCAACGTGATTGTCGACATCACCAACTATGTGATGCTTGAGCTAGGTCAGCCGATGCATGCATTTGATGCAGAAAAACTTGCGCACAAACAAATCGTTATCGAAGAAGCTCAAGAAGAAATCTCAATTACCCTGCTTGATCAAAAAACCTATCAAATCCCTAAAGGGACATTGATGATCTTTGATCATAAAACTCCTATTGCTATTGCAGGAATCATGGGAGGACTTGAAGCTAGCGTAAGCGAAAATACAAGAGATATCTTGCTTGAAGTTGCTGCGTTTTCTTCGAGCATTATCCGCCAAAAAAGTAGAGAACTTAGCCTAAGATCAGAATCTTCTTCACGTTTTGAAAATGAAATTGATAGAGGTGGTTTAGAAAGAGCTATGGATCGAGCTGCAGAGCTCATCGCTCAGCTAGCCGGAGGTCAAGCTTCATCTGATTGTCTAATTTCTGGATCTTTAACGACACAAACAAGATTTGTTTCTACAAGAGTTTCTCATATCAATCGCTTACTTGGAACCAACATCAGCCTTAATGAAGCTGTGATGCTTTTGCAAAGGTTAGAATTTGAAGTAACCACTGATAACAGCGATGTATTACAAGTCAAAATTCCAAGCTTTAGAAATGATGTCCATCTAGAGGTTGATATCATTGAAGAAGTAGGAAAACTCTATGGATACAACCGCATAGAGAGAAAATCTCCTCTTGTGCACAACTCTGACAAAAAGCATAACCCCTATTTCTTACTTGAGAGAAAGCTAAAAAAACGGTTAGTTTCCGAAGGATTGCAAGAATTTATTACATGCAATCTCGTAAGCCCTGAATTGGCTAAGATCGAACTAGAAAACGGTTTTGCTTCACGTGAATGTGTAAGCGTTTTAAAACCTTCATCCATTGATCAATCTGTGCTAAGATCATCCGTTTTATCTTCTCACCTTCTATGCCTTGCAAGAAATAAAAATGTGGGCTGCCATGATCTTTATGCTTTTGAAATAGGTCACATCCATTTTCAATATCAAGATCGCTTTGAAGAAAAAATGGTTCTTGCCATCACTTGTTCAGGAAAAAATAAACCGCACCATTGTTTAGACAAACCAAGAAAGCTCAATTTTTTTGATCTAAAAGGGATTGTTGAAAACACTCTTAGCAGCCTTTCTTTAGATCATGCTCTTTTCACTAAGTCAAACTTTGCAGGCTTTCACCCCAATCAGCAAGCTGCTATCTACATTGATAATCAGCAAATTGGTGTTATTGGAAGCGTGCACCCTAAGACACTAGAGCATTTTGATATCGAAGAAGAGGTGTTTTTTGCAGAAATCGAATTGAGTGCTTTAACAACCTATCTTCAAAAGCAAATTTTCCAAAAACCGCTTCCTCAGTTCCCTTCTTCAGAACGCGATCTTACGATCACAATTCCGAAGAAACAATCTTTGGATCTGTTATTTGAAAAATGTAAAAAACTCAAGCAAGGTGCTCTAAAAGATATCCAGCTGCTCGACATCTATGAACATCCTTCCATCGGTGAAGAAAACAAAAATGTCACGCTGAGATTTACCTACAGAGACGATAGCTCAACTCTTGACTATGATACAGTAGAAAACTTACACAAAGAATCTGTCCATAAATTGGTTGACTAAAAGCCTTTTTTGCGCAATTCTTTGTCTACTGACATTAGAGAGGTTTTTCATGAACAAGAATTCTTATATTCTTTTAGCATCTGCTGCACTCAGTATGATTGCATGCACAGGTACAAAAAACAGTAAAGACGTCGTATCTCAACGCTACATCCACAAATATGGATACGATGTGCCTCGCGAAGAATGGGAATCGCAAAATTATCCAGGACAAATCATTACAACTAAGCGTGGCGGAATTTCTATTGTTACGCCATATGAAGATGGTCAACTTCACGGCAGCAAAACAGAAACATATCCACACAGCCAAACCGTTCGCGAAGAAGAAGTCTACAATCGCGGCGAGATTAAAAAACGGATGGAATACAGCGTTCGCGGGATCAAACAAAAAGAAGAAGAGTATTTAGGACCAAATCACATCATCATTACATCTTGGTATCCAAACGGCGCTCCAAGATCACGTGAAGAATATTCTTCAGATCAATTGATCTCTGGCAAATACTTCAATATGTCTAACGAACTTGATTCTCGTATTGACAATGGTAGTGGAGAAAAAATTTCTCGCAACCAGAACGGTGATATTCTTTCTAAAGAAGTTTACAATCTTAGCGAAGTTACATACGTAGAAACCTACTATCCTAACAATGTTCCACATACTTCAGCATCTTTCAAAAATGGCCAGCTCCATGGAGAAAAAAAGATCTTCTCTATGTCAGGAGAGCCTTTAGCAGTTGAAAAATGGAATAACGGAAGTTTGCACGGTGTTGCTACGTATTACCAAAACGGCTGCAGATACAAAGAAGTTCCTTATGTCAATGGCCTAAGACATGGAACAGAGCGTCAGTATCTCGATGGTGATTTATTGATCGAAGAAATCCTCTGGCAAGAAGATCTAAAACATGGACCATCTATTGCTTATTATGATGGTATTGCAAGGACTTCTTGGTATTTCGAAGGAGTCAAAGTCCCAAGAAATAAATTCGACACTCTCTCAGAGAGAAACTCTTACATCACAGCCTTAAACAAATAGGCATCTTTTTCCGCCCGGGACCATTTTCCCGGGCATTTTTTTCCCCTCTTTTCTCTTCATTTTTTACACGCGCTTATTATCAATAACTTAAAAATTGGCACGCTATTTTCATATATAGCCATACCGATAATAATAGCGTGCGGGCTGCTGAAAAGAGCCCGCAATAATAAAAATGAATAATAATGAAGACAAATTACTAAAAAGAATTGCGAAACTCGAGTCTATCAACGACCAGTTGCAGACCGAGTTTCAATTTCTTGATAAGATTTTAAGACAGCTTGGCTTTGAAAAGGGAATTTCTACCCTTAAAGAAGCTGCCATAGAATTGATTGAGAAAAAGCAAAATCCCAATCCCCCTCCATCGAATCCATAAAGCATTTAGGGTGTAAATCTAAAAAATCTGGCAGTTAAAATTCTGGGCGTCTAAACAAGTGTTTTGATCGATCAGCTGAAACCTTAAATTCTCTAAACTTTTTGGCATTCTTGGCTGATTATCAACATTCAGCTCATAGTGTTCGTGATGTACTCTTGCTTTAAGTAAAATCTGCGAATAAATCCTTATAAGCTGATGATCGTTTACTAAAGCCTGGTCTCTATGACCATCTGCTTGGTCGTCGGGCAGAGCATGAATGAGATGGTAGCAATTTTTGGAGACTTTCGCAGCAAGTCTAGAAAGCTCATATCCAGCTTCTGGTTCAACACTAAGATCTCTCTGAGCGCTAATAATTACCGTTTTTCCCTGCCAATTTCTATTTAAATGGGCTTCGTCAATTCTTCGCAATTTACTCTCATTTTCAAAGCGATCGCAAAAACGCTCTAAACCCAGATTTCTTACAACTTGAATAGTTTCTTCTTTTTTTACATCAAGACATTGCAAAATATCCCAGCCAATGTAATGAGCTAAGGGGACGTTTTGCCTGTTAGTTCTTTTCTTATCAAGATAGCTATTTTCTAATACCATGTTAAAATCATGCCCATATCTTTCTTTAAGAAATAATACAGCTGGAGATCCACCACATTTTGCAGTAATCCAGATATCTTGCGGCAAATAGCCCCAACTGAGCACTTGTTCATATACTGTCATTGCATCAATATATATTCCTGCTTCAGAACATAGCGAATTTCCTTCCCTGTAACCTCTAGAATCAAATGTAACAAAGTCTTTGCCTAAAACAATATGGTTAGCTATGAGATTTTTTTCTGCCACCATTAGGTGTGAATTGGGATGGATTCTAAGAACAAGTCCAGAAGAAGACTCAACGTATTGATTTGACAATAGCTCCGTTCGTATCACTATACCGCCATCTATTTGATGAAATCCTATTTTCGTAAGCAATGATTGAAATTCATCTTGTAAATTTTTGACGATCTGTTTTCCATCTTTGAACTCAAATTCCCCTCCAGCATCTACTAAGGATTTGATAAATTCTCTTTGCGTGATTCGCATTATTTCAATTTTTTCATTGTCGGGAGAAATAATTTCAGTAAATTCCGCTCCAATTTGCAGAAATTCTTTTTTAGCTTTAGCTATGCGATCTATTTGTATGGGGGAAAAAGGGGTTAAATTTCGAATGAACCACGGCCCAAGCTCTCCAAATAGAGGATTGATGAGATCCGAAGCCAAAATCGTTGCGCGACCTACAAGCTCTGTTAATAAATTACATGGATAGACATCTGTAATGATGAGTTTAACGACAAAGGTGATTGGAAAAAATAAATAATAAAAGATGATGCCCACTACCTGCCATATTTTATCCAGGCGTATTTCAGGCTCATTTACATTTATCGGAGCTGTATTCTTGTCTACCTCAACTAAAGAAAGGTCAAATTGGTGTAATCCATCTCTATTGTCTGGATAGATTTCCGCTATTGTTCGTAAAACCATGATTTTCTCTTTTAGGACAAACTATAAATCAATAATACTACAAAAAGAGATAGTTGTAATTATTAAATATTAATTTTAAAATTTTACAAAATAAATATTATTTTTTATTAAAACGAGTTAATATTTAGATAAAAATAAAAATAAATCAAAACTTATAAATACTCACTTATAAATCGCAAATATTGAAGTTTTTTTAATTTTATCGCACTAATGAAAGCAAAAACCACCTCAGTCATCATTTTTTTGATTGAAACATTCAAGGATGATTTTGCTATTAAGAATCTATGAGCGAACGTAAGAATCGGTTAAAAGTCGGGTAACCTCATCTGCGGATATGCAAGCTAATGCTCTTTTTGCTATGGATTCTGCTTCTTGGCTTGAA
The DNA here is from genome assembly GCA_016866575.1 of Chlamydiota bacterium. Lineage (GTDB taxonomy): Bacteria > Chlamydiota > Chlamydiia > Chlamydiales > VGMA01 > VGMA01. The sequence continues at coordinate 3,106 of VGMA01000060.1, read as the reverse complement.
AACTGTGTAATTCTCTCTTTTACTAATGGAATATAGCGAAGTGGAGAAGAAAAATGACGTATTCCTAGACCAAAAAGTAGTGGAGTAAATAATGGATTAGAAGCAATTTCTCCACATACACTTACTTTAATACCTTGTTGATTTGCACTTTTCACTACCACGTCAATCATTCGCAAAATGCTTGGGTGGGCAGGTTTATACAAATCGGAATTGCTTCTATCTGCAGCCAAAGTATACTGCGTTAAATCATTCGTACCAATGGAGAAAAAATCACTTTCTTTAGCTAATTGATCTGATAGAATCACTGCGGAAGGGATTTCTATCATAGAGCCTATCTTGATTGATTGGGGTATCTTTAGCCCTTTTTCTAAAAGATCATCTTTTACTTGATAAATGATTTTTTTTGCTTCTAACAGCTCGAAAACATCTGTTACTAAAGGTAGCAGAAGATAGAGCTCTTTGTTGCAACTTGCTTGTAAAATCGCTCGTATTTGACGCTCAAAGATTTCTTTATATCGTAGCAAAAAACGTAGCGAACGAATGCCTAAAGCAGGGTTAGATTCAGAGGAAGTAATTGATGAAAAACTTTTATCTCCTCCAACATCAAAAACTCGAAAATAGATAGGCAAGTTAAGAGCTTTTTCAATAATTTCGCTATATAATGAAATCTGATCTTCTTCGCTAAACGACTCTATATCGTTTTTTGAAGACAAAAATTCTGAACGTAAGAGACCGATTCCCCCTATTTCTAATTCATGCAAGGCACGTATATCGGATATATCTTCAATATTTGCCCACACATCTGCATGAGCACCATCTTTAGTGTTTACACGTACTGGGTACTGCTGCTCATTTTTTTTAGGAGATACAATCCTATCTTGATATCTAGCAAGCTCTTCATCGGATGGATCAACAATCACTTTTCCTTCGTTGCCATCAACAATCGCAATTTTCCCCGAAAAGGGTCTAAGTTCATCGATATTGATATTCGACACATAAGGGATTCCCTTGGCTCTAGCAATTAAAGCCGCATGAGATGTTCCTCCCCCTGATCTTGTAATAAAACCTAGAATCGAAGAGTGCTCTGCTGTAAGAGAAGGTGTAAGCTCATCTAAAATCAAGATTGTGTTAGAAACTTCATCTATTTCGTGATTTACCTTAGGATGTAAGTGACGCAAAATTCTATTCGAGAGATCTTTTACATCAGTGAATCTTTGACGAAAAAATTCATCAGGTATGCTTTTAAACTGTTTTTCATAATCTGCAATCACAGTACGAAAAACGTGCTCGGTGTTGTGCAGCATGGCTCCGATCTTTTCTTCCATAATGGTCGTCATGATCGGATCTTCTAACATTTGAATATGTGTATTAATGATCGTTACAGCTTCTTTTGATCCTTCTTGAACAAGATTGTATTGAAGCTTTTCAAGATCTTTGCGACTTGAGTCAACAGCTCTTCGGTAACGGCCGATTTCTTCTGCTACTTGAGAGGTAGATATAGAAAACACTGGAAAGTGATCATCTGTAAGCTCTTCAATGAGTAAAACGACCCCTATTGCGATCCCTTCACTAACAGCCAATCCCTGCAGCACAAGCTGCTCGGAAGTCTCTTGCACTCTATCTCTCACAATTTTTTGACGAAGTATACCTTTGAATCTATTTAATTTCCACCGGACTCGCAGGTAATTGTTTCTTTTGCCTTTTAGCTATTGTTTCTAAAAGTTTTACATTAAATTCTTTGGCTGAATTGTATCCTGTTTGCTTGAGTCGATGATTGAGTACTATCGTTTCTAAAAGCAAAACAACATCACGTCCCGGCTTCACGGGAAGTACATAGTAAGGAAGCTGGATTCCTAAAATATCACAAAACCTCTCTTCCAAACCTACACGGTCGTAAAAATGGTCGTTATCCCAAGCTTCTAATTTGACTATGATATCAATTCTTTTCACCTCGCTGATACACACAGCTCCATACAAATGTGCTACATTGATAATTCCGATACCCCTGATCTCTAATAAATGGCGTGTAAGCTCAGGGCCTGTCCCTTCTAAATAGGCTCTTTCCCTTTTTTTTACGATCACCACATCATCAGAAATTAGCCTGTGTCCTCTTTCTATAAGTCCAAGCGCTGTTTCACTTTTTCCTACAGAAGAGTCTCCTTGAATTAGCACACCTACACCAAATGCCTCAACTAAAGTACCATGGCAAGAAATTGTGGGTGAAAATTCTTCAGAGAGAACCACCGTGAGCTTACTCAAAAGAACTGTTGTCGATAAGTGTGAGCGAAAAAGGGGAACTTTTGCATCCTCACAGATTCTAAGCATATCTTTAGGTGGTCTATACCTTCTTGCTACAATCGCTAGAGGTAGCTGCTCGGTAAAAACCATTTTGAGTCTTTTATGTCGTAAATGGGGTGTTAGATCTTTAAGATACTCCATTTCAACGCGTCCAAAGACCAAGATCCTCTTTTCATTATACCCTTTCATGTAACCTGAAAGAGCAAGACCGGGCCTTTCGATCTCAGGAATTCTTATAGGACGGCTTAGACCCGCTTCACCTGCTACAAGCTCTAGACCTAAGTGTTCTTTATACCTTTCGAAAAAATCACGTATCAGTAACATAACTAGTCACTTTATCTTGATTGAGATTTTTTTGCACGATCACTTAGAATATATGCTTGCTTTTCAGACAAAAAATTCTACATAGTGGAGCTATGGACAAAAAGAAGATTATCATCCTCGGAGCCGGATTCGGAGGCATTGCAGCAGCTAAAAAACTCAAAGGCTGTGACGCTGAAATACTTATCATCGACAAGACAAACCATTTCTTGTTCCAACCTCTTTTATATCAAGTTGCAGGTGCCTCGCTTTCTGCAAGAGACATCACAATGCCCATTCGTGAAATCTTTGCCCATCAAGACAATGTATCTGTGATCATGGGAGAAGTTGTTGAAATCCATAAAGGGCAAAAGTATGTTGCATTAGGAAATCAAGACCGCCACTTTTATGACTACTTAATCATAGGAGTAGGGGCTCGCCATAGCTATTTCGGAAACGATCAATGGGAAACTCATGCCCCTGGGCTAAAAACACTTACTGACGCACT
>VGMA01000059.1 GCA_016866575.1 Chlamydiota bacterium | reverse complement strand
TGTGATTCTTCTGATTGCTCACCACTACCACCCCTATTTGCCCTGATTTGATGAATATCAATTTTAGGTACAATAATGTCCAAAGGTAATTGATCACGTCTAGTCCCAGCGAAGGGTATTTCTAATGTAGATGCAGAATCTTCACTATCAACCGCATCAGATCCCTCTACAGATATCCCCAAAAAGCGCTGTTGCTCTGCCGTTAGCTTAAACTCTGGACAGCGGTCATGTTGTTTTGCATAAGCCTTTTGAAATGTTTCTTTCTCTAATTTATTTAAACAAAAGTTTATTGATTCTGCTTGTGCTCCCTCAAATGTTTTCTGATCAATGCCATTTAATAAAAAAGCTAGAAATTCAGCAGGCTTAGGTCCCGTTTTATACACGCCTAATCGTCCGTGATTGAAAAACTGCTCGAGCTTGCCTTCTCGTTCTTGAGGATTTTGGACTTGCCCTAGAATCCAGTTGTAAGCGACTTCTTTTCCTTGATCATATTTTATAAGACCTTCGTCTGCCAAAGAAGGCCTGGTTTCAACCGGAGCTTGAGCCCCAAACAGCGAGGAGATTTGCATAGAATAGCATCCTTTCTTTAATAATTTTATAAATTAATCTCGAAATATTATAGCAAAACAATCTTAAGTTAACAACTTGAAATAAGTTATTTAAAGTAAATTAATTAATTTAAATAAGATTTGAACATAATCTACCTCTTCAGATCTCAGATTTAGAGTGACAGATCTTTCTTATTTTTAGTAGGTTACAATAAATCTTTTAAGACTTATTTTTTGCTTATAAGACTAACACAGTAGAAGTGCACGCCAAAAACAAACTCCTCATTGATAAACAGTTGGTTAGGTTAAAGATATGTGAAGAGATCGTTAATGCACACATTCCGATTTTCTCAAAAAAGAACCTCTTTCCAAAATGTCGAAGAGCTGATATGTAGAAATTTAATTGCTCATTAATTATAGTTTGCGCCATGAAATTTCGATCTATCTTATGTTTTATCCTCGCTCTTTTTTTAACAAGCTGCAGCGAGACACAATCGATCATCAGCAGCGTTGATGAGCGTCAAGCGAACATCATACTGGTGTTTCTTGAAAGCAAAGGTATCCATGCTGTCAAAGAGGCAAGCTCTTCTGGAGCTGCTATGGGCGCTGAACAAGCCGTTCAAAAGTACAACATCTTAGTCGACAAAAAACAATCGATTGAAGCGATGGCGCTACTGAATCAAAATGGTCTTCCACAAAGACAAGGGACATCTCTATTAGAGCTTTTTGCTAAACAAGGCTTGATGTCTACAGACAAAGAAGAAACCATTCGCTACCAAGCTGGCTTAGCACAGCAAATTGCAAATACCATCTTGATGATCGATGGCGTGATCGATGCAAGCGTTCAGCTATCGTTTCCAGTAGAGTCTGCTTTAGGAACGACAAATCAAGAGCGCATCACAGCGGCTGTGTATGTGAAACACCAAGGCATTTTCGATGATCCTAATAGCCATTTAGAAAGCAAAATCAAACGATTAGTGGCAGGAAGCGTCAATGGCCTTAGCATTGACGATGTTACGGTTGTATCAGATAAATCACGCTTTACAGACATCTCTACTAGTCCGCAAATAGAAAATCTTGCAGGGCCATCAAAAGAGTATGTACGCATTTGGTCGATGATCATGAGTAAGGAATCTGCATCAAAATTCCGCTCTTTATTCTTCACGATCTTGATGGTAGCTTTTGTCATGTTTATTCTTCTTGGATGGATTATCTGGAAGGTTTACCCCATTCTTCGTGCAAATGGAGGAGCTAAGGAGCTTCTTAGCCCTATCCCTCTTTTGAAAAAGAAGAAACAGGGGGAAGTTCTTGAAGAATGAAGCACAACCTGATTGCAACGCATGTACGATTGAGCCGATTAGATCCAGTTAAAAAATTGAGACTGACAAACTATTTACCTAAAGAAGAAGCGCATTTAGTTGCCTTAATGCCTAAATTCGATAAAAATGTGCAAATCGGTTTTAGCTCTAAAGACGATCTTATCAATAGCATACACCCTTCGTGGCTTACAGGTATAAAACAGATGCAGTCTAGTTTAGCTAAAAACTATATCCAAGATAGCGCCCTTGCATCTCTTGATATTGCCTTGCCTATTCAGTTTGCAAGCAAAACACCACTTGATTTTCTTTTTCAAATATCTTCTGAAATGCTTCTTAAGATGTGTAGATTCCTAGGTCTTTACGATGTTAGTCTAGAGATGAAAAAAATCATCCATAGCCATCAGATCAAGAAAATTGAAGAGGCCTTTACTAAAGATGAAATCCTTTTTTTGCAACAATGCAAAAAAGAAAAAAATCTGGTCTCCTTCATAGAAATCGGACTATGGAATTGGGATGGAGATAAAAAATTGCTAGAAGAGATCATTTTAGTTAGAGGTATGAACAGAATGGCAAAAGCTTTATCAGAAGCCTGTGATACTTTTATGTGGTATCTTTGCCATAAAATGCCAAAAAATGAGGGGATGAAATTGATGCAATTTCATAAACCTCTTCAAGATAAAAAGATCATCGAAAGTTTGATCCAACAAGTAGAATCTACCTATGTATATATTAAAGATGCCGAAGGGTGAAGAAATTCATCTGGATAAAACTAAAATCATCCGTAGAGAAGAACTAGAAACCATCATCGAAACAAAAGCGCTTCTCGAAAATGCCGCGATAGAAATCGACACCCTTAAAGAAGAAATCAAGGAAGAGGGTAAAAAAAAGCATCAAGAAGGTTATGATGATGGTTTTGACAAAGGGCTCAATAGATTCAATGAGCATATATTGCTGCTTGAAGATAAACTCAAAGAGCTTCAATATTTGATGCAGCAGCAAATGCTTCCTTTAGTTTTGAAAGCAACGAAAAAGATCGTAGGCGAACAAATCCGCTTGCATCCGGAAAGCATAGTCGATATTGTGATGCAAGCGATCAAATCTGTTTTGCATTGCAAATTTGTGAAAATTTATCTTCATAAGCAAGATATGGAGATGATTGAAAAAAACAAAGAATCGATCAAACAACTCTTTGACCAAATCCAATCATTTCAGATAGAAGAGCGATCTGATGTGCCAATTGGAGGCTGTGTGATTGAAACTGAAAGAGGAATATTGAACGCTACCTTGGAAAATCAATTCCGTGCTCTTGAAAATGCTTTTGAAGCTCATATGAAAAGGTAATCATGCGCTATATTTTTATCCTACTTTGCCTATTTGGAACGACTCTTCCACAAAGAGCTTTTGCTGCTGGCGGAATAGAGAACCTCCAAGATATCACGCAAAATCCGGCGCTCAATCCTGACCAAGTGACGCAGCCGCCTCTTGTAGAAAAAGTGGTGATCATTGCGCTTCTCTCGCTTGCCCCTTTTATCATCATGATGCTCACTTCTTTCATGAAACTCGTTGTTGTCTTATCTCTTCTTCGGCAAGCGATCGGGGTGCAAAACTCCCCTCCTAACGCTGTAATTAGCGGTATGGCTTTGATGATGACCATTTATGTAATGGCTCCAACTGCTCTTGCTATGTATAATTCTGCAGGCTCATATATCCAAGAAGCAGCGCCAAAAACCCAATCTGCCCTTCTATCAGATGCATCTGTTGAATACATGATGGGGATTATCGATCGTAGTAAAGAGCCTATGCGCCAATTTTTGATGAAAAATTGCGATCAAAAACATATGGCCTATTTTTATCAGCTAGCAAAAAAGAAATTCCCACCTGAATTTCAGAAAAATTTGCAGCCTCAAGATTTCATTACTTTGATCCCCGCCTATGTCACTTCGCAAATTAGAAGCGCTTTTGAAATCGGTGTTTTGATCTATTTACCCTTCTTCGTGATTGACCTTGTTACCTCCAACATCTTGCTAGCGATGGGTATGATGATGCTTTCACCTTTGACAATTGCTCTTCCTTTAAAACTTTTACTCCTTGTTATGGTCGATGGATGGACTTTATTGACACAAGGCATTGTACTAACTTATAGGTAAGAGATGTTCTCTGCAGAAATCTATCAGCTCTCCTATCAAGCCCTATGGCTGATCATGATTCTATCAGGACCTCCGATCTTGATTAGCATGACATTTGGACTTTTAGTCGCAATTTTTCAAGCTGCTACACAAATTCAAGAGCAAACACTTTCATTCACTGTAAAATTGATCGCTGTGATTTTCACCTTACTACTGATGGGAGGATTCTTAACAGCGCAAATCATGCAGTACGCATCCAATATCTTCACGAATTTCTATCGCTGGGGAGTGTAAACTGGACTTTGATTATCTGAATCTTCTCTCTAGCATTCAGAATATGACGTACAATAATTTGCTCGTCTATTTTTTGCTTGGTTTATTGAGAATGGCGCCAATTGTAGCCACTGTCCCTTTTCTTGGCGCAAAAGTGATACCGGTTACTGCTAGAATGGGGCTTGCCATCTGTTTTACGATCATGTTCATGCCCACGTTGATTTTTTTTTCTAATTCGGTATGGCTTAAAACCCCTTATGATCTCGATTCTGCCTTCATTATTTTGGCGATCAAGGAGCTCATTGTCGGTTTTTTCATAGGGATGGTAGCTTCTGTACCGTTTTTTATTGCGCAAGCGTCGGGTATTTTGATCGATTTTATGCGCGGATCGTCGATGCTGATGGCGCAAGATCCGACAACGCAAACTCAGGTATCTCCAATAGGTATTTTATATAACTACTTTCTAATTGCTCTATTTTATCAATTAGGAGGTCTTTTCATCTTTTTAGATGCGCTAGCAGAATCGTTTCGCTTCATTCCGATAGATGGATATTTAAGTGCGGCATTTTTTAATCAAAACACCCTATTTTGGCGCACTACTTTTGATTTATTGCAGCAAATTTTCACCCTTTCGATCCAGCTTTCTGCACCTGCTATTTTAGCAATTTTGATGGCAGAAATGTTCCTTGGTATTGCAAACAGATTAGCTCCTCAAGTGCAAATAGCGTTCTTAGGGATGTCTTTGAAGTCACTTTTAGGGTTGACACTACTTTGGGCAGGATGGATGTATATTACAAGAAAAATGGGTGATGTTTCCATCGATTGGATGAAAAAACTAGCAGAACTTTTCTCCCCATTTTTGTAATTTTTTTTAGCAAAAAAAATCATTAGCTAACTCAATATTGACAAAGCATATCGGCCATTTTTTCAAAGAATGTTATGAACTTTTTTCTAGCAGCAAAAACATAAACTATATATTCTCAAAAACTATTATAAGCCTCTCTTATATACGGAGGATGATGTTCGATAAAAATAACAAAATTTGTGATCGAGTAAGACGAAGCTATGCTTCCGAAAAGTACATAAATTTTTTTGTTGTTTGTATTGACAGTATTTTTTTTGATCTTTAATCTTGGCTTACGCAATTCGATTAGGATTAAACGTGTTTGAGAAACATAATCTAAAAGGGAGAAAAAAAGGTAATGGAAACTAACCTTAAGAAATTATTGCCTATGTTAGGCGTAATGCTCACAAGTTTCACACTTGTGCAAGCTGATGATATGGATTATCAGCAAAACCAAACTGCAACCAAAGTAAATCCAGCTGCTAATCAGCCTTCAGAAGATGCATATGGTGCATACATTTATGCTGACTACCTCTACTGGGTTGTTAACGAGCAATCAGCAGTTGGCGTATCAGGTATTTTTGAAGGACTAGGAGTAAGCTCAGCTGATGCATACCGTGGAAAAACATTCTATCCTAAATTCGAAGGAATCAACGGATTTGATGTAGGTCTCGGGATGACATTTGATCATGATGCATGGGATCTTTATGTTGAGTACACATGGCTCTACAAAAACAACAAAAACTGGCACCATGTATACAGCGCTTCAGAAGGTGAAGAAGGAACAGCTGTAGCAACATTCTTACCATACGATTTGTCTTTTGTGGACAACATCTACACATACTGGACATACCAGTTCAACAACATCGATCTAGATTGTGGACGTGATTTCTTTGTTGGCCATTATTTCACACTTAGACCACACGCTGGTTTCAAGTTTGCATGGACACAAAAAACACTTAATAACAACTACATCAGTGGTGTAGAAGGCGAAGAAGGATATTCTAACTTTGACTCAAAAGGTCACCAGAAGTTCTGGGGAGCTGGTATCCGCGGTGGTGTTGACCCAACATTCTACCTAAACGACAACTGGCAATTCTTCTCAACAGCTGCAGTAGCTTTCCCATGGACACATATGGAAGTTTCTCAGCAAGTTATTGACAACACTGATGAAGAAAATCCTATGACATACCAATACTTCAACAACCATTTCTGGCTCGTAACTCCAGTTATCGAAGGATCTTTTGGTCTTCGCTGGAAAGTTAAGTTCGGAGATAACGATTGCTACGCATTCGCTTTGAACGCAGCATGGGAAGAGCAAGTATGGTTCAACCAAAACAACTGGACAATTGTTGATTCAATTGCTTCCCCAGTTACAGGTGGAATCCTTACACAACAAGGTCTCAAAGTTGGTCTACGCTTCGATTTCTAATCGAAACTCCAATCTTGGATTTGTTAAAAACCTGGGTGTGCAAACATCCGGGTTTTTTTTTGCGCTGATTTTTATTCTTGATCATCATCCAAAGGGAGCTGATTGATGATATACATCACCACAGCTGTAAAAAGCGAAGAGACCGCAAGGGCCATATAGCAGTATGCCACGATATTTTGCTCCATGGATCTATATTAACAGATTGGCAATATCGATTTCTTAAGAGATTCTTAGACAAGAGCTAAAGCGCGGATATCCATAAGAGCTTTATAGAGAGCATCGACATCTTCACGGCTATTGTAGATGCCAAATGAGACGCGGCAGGCGGCTTGAATTCCAAGGGAGTGGAGTAAGGGCTGGGCGCAGAATGTGCCAGTCCTAATGGCTATTTTTTTGAATGAGAGAAGATTGGCTATATCTAGAGGATGGAGCCCTTCTAAAGTAAAGGTAAAAAGTGGAGCTCGCTGTTTTGGATTTGCTAATATCTTTAGCCCTTCAATAGAACTTAGCTTAGCTTCTGCATACTGAAGAAGCTCTTTTTCGTGATCGAAGGAAAGATTTTGGATGTAGTCTACTGCGGTTCCAAGTCCTATGACTGAAGCGATCATGGGAGTTCCTGCTTCAAATTTTAGAGGGGTTTCTTGGTAGCTAGCAGTTTCAAAACTTACCGTATCGACCATATCTCCCCCTCCTTGCACTGGAGGCATCATGTCGAGGATCTCTTTTTTTCCGTAAAGAATACCTACGCCTGTAGGGCCATAGATCTTATGCCCTGAAAAGGCATAGAAATCGACATCAAAATCTTGAACATCTACTTTTTCATGGACTATCCCTTGGGCGCCATCTACTACTATATACAAGGGGTAGCGGCGTGCAATTTTAACAAGCTCTTTTACCGGATTGATCGTCCCTAACACATTAGAAATGTGTGTGAAGCTGACTATTTTCGTTCTTGCACTTAATAGAGAAGCAAACTGAGATACATCAATATCTCCTCTTTCATCTAGTGGAGCTACAACTAAGCGTGCTTTTTTTCGCTTTGCAAGCATCTGCCAGGGAATGATATTGGCATGGTGCTCCATGGCGGTGATAAGAATTTCATCACCTTCTTCTACAACTAGATCTCCAAGGCTTCTTGCGATGAGATTAATGGCATCTGTTGTTCCTTTGGTGAAGATAATTTCTTCTTCTTGCCTTGCGTGGATCCAAGAGGCTACTTTTCGGCGAACTGAGCTATATTTTTCCGTAGATTCAGCTGCCATCTGATAGACAGCTCTATGCACTGTTGCATACTCTTCTTGATAGAAGTTTGAGATAGCGTCGATGACACATTTAGGTTTTTGTGCTGTAGCGGCGCTATCGAGATAGATCCAATCTTTTAGAGCGGGAAAATCACTCTTCATATTTGCATCAAGATTTCTTGGTAATTTTCTCTTAAACTTTTTAGAGGAATTTTTTCAATGATATCTTGAACTACACTACCTGCTAGCAAGCGTGTAGCTGTCTTTTTATCAATTCCTCTAGAAGCTAAATAGAAAATTTCTTCTTCAGAAAAATACCCTACTGTGGCTCCATGCGATGCTTTGACATCATCTGCAAATATTTCTAAATTTGGCTTTGTGTAAGCTTTTGCCCCGTCGTCGAGCAATACGTTTTTATTGAGCTGATATGCAGCTGTTTTTTGCGCTACAGGATCTACAAAAATTTTACCTTCAAAACTGCTAATGGACTCATCTTGCAAAAGGCCTTTGAAGAGCTGATTAGAAGTAGTGTTAGGTGCTTCATGACGAACTTCACAAAGAGTGTGGGTATGCGCTTTTTCTTTGCCTAGCCAAAATCCACTCAAATCAGCTTCTGCACCTTCTCCTAAAAGAGTGGATGTGATTTGCTGACGCACAGCTTTTGACCCATTTGTAACGCTTACAAAGCATGAGCGGCTATGCTGTTTTTGCGAAATTTTTGCCGAGGAAAAAAAGTAATGCCCTTTTTCGATGAGTGCATCGACAGAAAACGTGATGGAAGCGCTTTCCTCTAAGTTAATTTCTATCGCTTGGTTGATAAAATGATTTGATGCTTGGCGCAGAAAATGGTGGGTATTCACAAATTCAACATGAGATCCTCCCCCGACAAAAATTTGCCATTGAGGATAGATCGCTCCAACTGATCCTTCTTGACCGATGATAAAATGAAGAATTTGTATGGGGGCATCAATATGGGTCTTTGGCGGAATATAGACAAATCCCCCCTCACGCCCTAAAGCTAAGTTCATCAATACAAACGGATCATTTTCATTTGCAATCTGTTTTTGGAATCGAGAGATGAGGAGCATTTCATAAGAAATTGCCGCTTTTTCCATCGTAGCCAAGACGATTTTCTTATCAACTTTAGAAAGATCTGATAGCTCAAGACAAAGACGGCCATTGATCATTACGATGAATCTACCGTGGCACTCAGGTAAAATTTCCTCTTGGATTCTTTCAGGGTGTAAAAGCACCTCGCCGCGTACATCAGAGAAGCTCTCGAGATAGAACTCTTTAAAAGGAAAATAGCGGAACTTTTCTGACTTTCTTGAAGGCAGTTCGGTTTGCAAAAACTTTTGCCACGCTTGCATGCGCATTTGCTGCAAAGGTCCGGTGGCTACTTTACGCTCTTCGTATAGCTTTTGGATGTTCTCTACGAATCTAGTTTTGGTTGGATCGATTTCGATCATCGGTATCCCATGGCTTCGAGTTCTAGGGCAAGTTCTTTACCACCTGTTCTCACAATTTTGCCATCGATCATCACGTGGACAAAATCGGGAACAATATAGTCTAAAAGGCGTTGATAGTGGGTAATGAGCAAAAGAGCCTTGTCTTTATTCATAAAGCGATTGACCCCTTCAGCAACAATTTTTAGCGCATCGATATCAAGCCCTGAATCTGTTTCGTCGAGAACAACAAACGAAGGATCTAAAACAAACATTTGGAGAATTTCATTACGCTTTTTCTCTCCCCCTGAGAATCCGTCATTGAGAAAACGATTCATCATTTCAGGGGCGATTTTCATGGTTGAGAGATAATGAGAAAGCTTTTCTCTAAACTCTTCTTCTGAAATCTCTTTTTCTTCCTTATTGTGCGCGCGATAAGCAGTTAGCAAGAACTGAAAGTTGGTCACTCCCGGGACTTCTACCGGATATTGAAATCCTAAAAAGATCCCTAGGTGAGCTCTTTCTTCTGGCTCTAACTCCA
>VGMA01000058.1 GCA_016866575.1 Chlamydiota bacterium | reverse complement strand
CGTTTCGTATGATCTTGATCAAGAGATGAAGAAAATCGATAGAGAAGAACTGTTGCATCTTCTCAAGATGATCAAATCAGATGTTGCAGAGTAAAAACAAACAATCTTTTAATCTAAAGTAACGCCAAGCATCTTACGTTTTGATTTTTGACGGAATTCAAAACGGATTGGCGTTCCTGTTAAAGGGAACGTCTTACGAAGCTGGGTCAATAAGTACCTTTCATATGCCGGGAAAAGCAATGAGCGGAAGTTTACAAAGAGAGTAAATGTTGGTGGTGCATTCTTGATTTGCGTCATGTAGTAAATTCTAAGACGCTTTCCATCGAGCATAGGCGGGTGAACGCGCTGAACAGCTCTTTCTAAGAAGCGGTTGAGCTGGCCTGTAGTGAGAGTGAGGCTTCTTGCTTCTTCAATTTCTTGAACAGCAGGGAAGAGAGCATTGACATTCTTGCCAAACTTAGCTGATCCGAAAATGATCGGGCAGTGTGCAACAAACGGGTGCTCTTTTTTTATGGCAGCAACGCTGTGCTCCATACGGAAACCTTTTACAAGATCCCATTTATTGAAAAATAGTATGCAGCTTTTCCCCTCTTTTTCAATTAGAGAAAGGAAAGACTTTTCTTGGGAAGTAAGCCCTGCAGCAGAATCGAGAACTAAAATACAGATGTCGGCTCTTTCGATCGCTTGCTCTGTGCGGATTCTAGAAAATTTATCGCATACTTCATTTTCTTTATGTTTTCTACGAAGACCGGCGGTGTCGACAAAGATGTAAGGGCGCTCTTTCCATGTAACTTCTACATCGACGCTATCGAGTGTTGTCCCCGGAATTTCGCTAACAACTACGCGCTCATCTCCTAAAAGAGTGTTGATAAGAGTAGATTTTCCAGCATTCGGCTTTCCAATCACAGCAACACGTGTAGCTTTTACCGTTTCGATAATAGAAGGAAGTGTAGGGAAACGATCAACAATCGCTTGAACCATTTCTGTGATAAAGTGGCCATGCACAGCAGAAACTGTGAAATGTTGATCAAAGCCCAATGTATAAAATTCTGTGAGGTCTAAAGAGCGCTGTTCGATATCTACTTTGTTGAGCGCTACAAATACTGGTTTTTTTAGTGTATGGAGTATGTGAGCGACCTCTTCATCGCTTTTTGTTACGCCTACTCGATGATCGATCACAAAGATGATCGCATCCGCTTCTTTCATCGCGATTTCAGCTTGCTTTTTGACACTTTCTCTAAAAGGGAGTGTTTTGTCTCTTGCGATACCACCAGTGTCGATAAATTGAAGTGTGGTGCCAAAAAAATTGGTTATAGCGTAGCCTCTGTCTCTAGTGATCCCTTCGGCATCGTCTACGATAGCTTGGCGTCTGCCAACTATGCGGTTAAAAAGGGCGGACTTGCCTACGTTAGGACGTCCGATGATGGCTATTTTGATGCCTTGTACGCTATTTTTTTCCATATGGCAAATAGTATAAGAGAAAAGAGCTCTCTTTGCAACATACGTTTACTTAAAAAAATATTAAGCAAAAAATATTTTTTGGAAAGAGGGGTAATTAGTCGCTAATCGTAGGGTCAAATTTGTATTTTACATCATCAATGATGATGGTCTCATAACACCAAGGATCTCCATTTTCACGTAAAAGGCGATCGCAGCCTAGTAAAAATCCTTTGAAAAATCCGTGCCGTTTGATCGCAAGAGAGAAATATTTGGAGCTTGTCGGCCTAAAATTGCTCCTTGGGCCTGTAGTAGGGGAAAGGTGTTTTTGATGAACACCTATCAAAAATTCTGTAATCACAGAAAGGGGATCTTCTTTTGGCTTAGGGGTGATTTGGATGGGCGCTTCGATATGCTCAATCAAATCCACATCTTTGCCAAAAGGTTCATGATAGCCAGCTAAAGCTAAAAAAACATAGATACTAAAAACCATAACTAAGCATCAAACTAGGATAAAGGCGGTGAGCGACCATTTGCTTGTGGGCGCATTGCTCATAAAGCCTTTGGTTATAAAAATCTGCAGCTTTTGTGGCCCCTTGGATTCCTCCAACATACCAGCCCATTTCAAAGCTTGCCGTTAGGATTGCTGCAGGAATATTTTTTTCCTTAATGAAGTGCGCGGTAGTAAAAATAAAAAGAGAATTGATGAGCAAAGAGGTAATAGCTGTTTGTTTTTGACCTAAATAAAAATATCCCGCTCCCGGTAAAGCAGCATTCAACATAGCGGCAGTCCTAGGGGATTTTTTTAGTGCATCGTAATTGGAGAGTAAAGAATTGATCCCTTCTTGCGCTGCTGCGTATTGCGAAAGGTATTTAACTTGTTCAGCTAATACAGGGCTAAACTTTTCTGAAAGGTTGTAATCCTCTTCAAAATTTTCATAGGCATGAGAGATTAGATAGAGCGCTCCTGCTTCTGTCTCGCTCTTTTTCTTGTGATAAAGAGTTGCCAAAATATCTTCTAGACAGAGTTTTGCTGTATTATCAGACGATAATTCTTTAAGGGAGAAGGTCTCTTTGTCATAAATTGATTGAGTAAGTACAAGCCTTCTTCCTTCACTAGGAAAATGTCTTTGCATGACATTGAGGATCCATTTTGCTTTTTCCATAGACTTGGTTTTGTGGTATGCATCAAAAAGCATGGCAAGAAGATCTTTATATGCCACAAAAGTGTCATCTGCATGCACTAAGCTTGAGTGCTCAAAAGCATCGATTACTTCTACATATTTTTTGCCGATGTAGTAGCAAAATAAAATGTTGTATTGAATTTCTCTCAATCTAAGGCTATCAAAAGGGGGTACAAGCGCTTCTGCTCTTCTAAACGACAAGATGGCCGGATATAGATCGAGTTTTTTTGCAAAGTGCTGCGCTATTTTATATTCTTTTCCCCAGTCAGAAAGCATTTCATCGGCTGTTAGCGGAGAAAAAGGGTGCTCTAATTCAAGAAGGTACTTGTCTTGTAGAGAATAATCAAGTTTTACGGTGCTTTCAGAGTAGAGCTGGCAACAGATTAGTGATAGACTAATCGTTAGAAATATACTCTTCATCGTCCGGAGAGCGGACAATTTCGATTCCAGCTTGGAAATCTTCTTGGTTAGACTGTGATGAGCTGCCAAAAAGTAATTCTTGTTGTCTTGTAATTTGCTCATAGATCTGTGGAGAATCAACTATATGCGGTTTCACAAAGATAATCACATTTTTCTTTTCTGTCACCTTTTGAATTTCACTAAATGCGGCGCCAATAAGTGGTAAGCCCCCAAGACATGGTATTCCAGACTTTAGACGTGTTGTACTGTTTCTGATCATTCCACTTAAGATTAAGAAATGGCGATCAGGAACATGAGCTCTAGTCATCATGCTAGTTTTTGATGTGCGAATGCCGTTTACAGACTGGCTATTTACAGAGTTTCCTGATGTAGATCCTGTATTTTCTTCTTCAGAGATTTCTTCATCGATGTCTAATGTGACAACGCCATTATTGCCCACAAACGGGGTGATACTCAAGGTAACGCCGATGTTGCGGTATTCAAGGTTTGCGTTTGTCGTTTGGCTTAAACCTGCTGTAGTAACTAGCGATCCTGTAAATGGAACGTTATCACCAACGAAGATTTTGGAATTGCGGTTATCCTGAGTGATAATTTTTTGGCTAAGTACTACAGTAATATCTCCATCACTTTTAATCGCTGTCAAAAGAGATCCAAGTGTTGCGTAGGCATTGCCTTTAAAGGTGATAATATCTCCAATCACTCCAAGGTAGCCGGCATCTACTACTGGTATATCAGATCCTTTAGGGCCAACTTTGCCATTGATTTTGGGAATGGCTGCTGCAAAGCTTGAAGCTCCATCATTTTGCGGGAAATTACCAAGACCCCAAGCCAGCTGATCATTGTATGCCCCGTGATTTGCCCAGCGTAGTCCAAAATCAAGAAGGTCGGTAATATGAGTCTCAAGAACCAAGACCTCGATAAAAACCTGCTTTAATGGCTGATCGATACTTTCGATTAGCTCTTTGACTTTTGTCAAAATTTTAGGCTCGCCAGAAGCGATCAATGAGTTTGTCACAGGGATCCACTGTACAGATTGGATCGCTTCCATCAAGGTTTGTGTTTTGCCATCTTTGCCAGATTTAAGATCTTGCCCGATCGCTTTTAAAGCTTCGACAATGTCTGATCCATTATGGAACTGGATTTTGTAATTCAAAAAGCCTGTATCGGGAGCGATCATCTCTATAGCTTGTTCTCCTTGAGGAGCGGCTCCTCCGGAGACATCAAAGCGCTCAAGTAAAGCCATCACTTTTTGTACTGCACTATTGGCCCCTGATACAATAATCGAGTTGGTTTTTTCAACATATGTGAGGTGATCGATCACTTCAGACATCGATTGCTCTTGAACGCCGGAAGCAACAAGCTGCTGCTCAAAGTGCTTGAGATATTGGATCAAATCGTTGCCCGGAACTTGCTTAGGAGAATAAATCTGATAGCCTTCAGGCGCCTCTCTAGGAGCTTGCGGCTTTCCTCCCACATCGAGATAAGAAAGCATCGATTGGATTTTTGCTAAAGCAGCACTCGAGCCTGTAAAGACAATTCCATTTTGCGGAGGAGGCAATACCCTAGCTCCTTCAATGGTGTTAATCACAGCAATATCCGCTGAACTATCGATATTAGGCCCTGCTTTTTTTACCTGCTGAGTTAAATCCTTAGCAATCATTTGTAGATGGGCTAATAGATCTTGAGGTGTGGTGTTTTTTACCTGATAGATAAAGAATGACGTTCCTGAAATCTGTTTGACTCTACCTTGCGCATTAGCAGGTGTATCTAATGTTTTTAGCCAATCTTCAATTTTTTTGTTTACAGCAGGTGTTCCTACGAACTGGATCGCGTTGGTATTTGGAACCACACGTATTGTATCAATCGTGTCTGAAAGCTGCTTAGTGAAATCATTTTTTCCTTGAGCGATCGCATGTTCTGCAATTCCCAAAAGCAGCGTTTTTGCTTCTTCAGGAGTGATATATTCTAACTTGTATAGATCAGTATAGGTTCCTTCAATAGGAGCTGATGCGACATCATAATTTGCTATTAGCTCTTTAACTTGGTCTATATCTGCTTTAGTTCCTGTGAGTAAAATTGTTCCAGAGTTAGGATTCCAAGTAGCAGAATTGAGAGTGTCGATTAGTGAGCGTTGCGTTTGGCTATCAAGAGAAAGGCGCTTAGCTGTTATTTTTAACTCCTCAACAACAGTGCTGCCTTTTGCATTGATAATTTTTACCACCGCAAATGTTGTGGTTGCCTGGCCTGATCTCGGATCGCGAGAGATGATATCAAAAGTAGCGATTAGCTCTTTTGCTTGATCGATATCTCCTTTGGTTCCTGTTAAAAGGATGGTCCCTGAATTAGGATTCCAAGTAGCAGAGTTTAGAGTATCAATTAAAGAGCGAGGAGTGTGCCCATCCATAGAAAGGCGTTTTGCAGTCGATTTCAACTCTTCGATCACAACGTTTCCTTTCGCATTTTCAAGCTTTACTACGTTAAAAGTGGAGGTCGTTCCGCTACTTGCTTTAACATCGACACGCTCAATCACAGCACGTATTTTGTTCATGTCAGCAGCGCTTCCTTGGAAAACAAGCATTTGTGAATCAGGAAGCCAGCGCATGGTTTTGATCATTTCTACAGCTGTATCATTTTGTGGCAATGAGCGTGCAAAATCATTCAAGCTATTTTCAATGATCGATTTGTTCGCAAAATTGATAGGAACGGTAAACGTGTTTTTCTGGTGAAGGGTAGAGCCATGTTCTTGATCAAGATCTGTTAAAATTACATTCACTCTTTCAAGAGAAGAAGGAGTTCCTGTGATAATTACTTGATCAGAAGTTTTATCAAGACGGCTAGATTTAAGAGTATTGAGTAGATCAGGCGATGCTAAGTGCGCTTCTTCTAAATTTTTTGCTAAAGAGTGCAATGCATCTACTACATATAGAGGAGATACCATTTGCGGTCTGAAGGCAATAAAGTTTGTGCTTGGGCTGATTTGATTGAGAGCTGTTTTTGAAAGATCTGGAGAAATATCAAAATTTGGAAGAATCGTTTGTAGCTCAATTAACGCTTTATCGTGACCTGTAAAAATCAAGGAATTTGTCGATTTGATCCACTGCATGCTGTCAATCGCTTCGATCAACGAGCTGTCTGTGTAATTGCTAATCTCTAAAGAGTCAGCTAGCTGATGTAAAGACTTTCTAATCTGCTCTTCTTGTGCATTCTTGATCTGGTAGATCCAAAAACGCATCGGTCCTGAAATCTGGATTTCTTCGTTATAAGAAATCTGTATGGATGCAAGCAAGGATTTTAGATCATTTAACGTTGCAGCATCACCTACAAACAGCATCGAATTGATTTGAGGCAGTACTTTTGCATTTGTAATGCTATTCATCAAAGCGGGATTAAGTATGCCATCTTTTGCTGAATGATCTGTGATTTCATGCAAAATCGTGATGAGCTCTTGGATAGGTATTTCGCCTGCATTGAAAAGATAAAAAGAAGAGGAAGCGACAGCTGCTTGATAGATGCTTTCTAAAAATTTTTTAATTACAGTCAGATCAGCTTCTGTTCCGACAAAAACAAGAGAATTTGTTCTAGCTACAAATTGCGATTTTTCAACTACCCTGAGTAATGAAGTAGTATCAAATCCCTGATCTTGCGCCTGGGCAATCAAATCTTTTAACGATTTGATGATCGATTCAGGGGTGCCTTGCTGAATGGTATAGTTGAGAGTATTGGTCGCGTCGAGATTTTTAGCTGAACCTTGATGACCATCTAGCTGCGCTAATATATTGAGTACTTTATCAGAAAATGCAGCGCTTGAAACAACAAAAATCGTATTTGTTTGAGGCTGCGGAATGAGCAAAGTAGGAGTCTCTGTTGCAAGAAGCTTTACGATATCAGTAGCAGTAGCTGCTAAAGTCACTACATCAGCTGAAGTTGCTACATAGCTATACATCCCAATTGTACTATTTACAGTATCGATGCTTTTTAAAAGTAAAGAGACATTATTGATGCTAGCGCTTGTATCTGTAATGATCAATTGGCGTGTGTCAGCAGATACTTCCACTTGGGCTTGAAGCGATAAAAGAGGGGAGATAAGTGAGGCCATTCTTGTAGGATTGCCGTTTTCGATCTGGAATACTTTAGTAATAATCGCCGGATGTTCTCCCTCTTGAAGAGGATTTTGAGAAGATACAACTCTTGGTATTTGCTTTACATCACTTCGTTTATGAATGATGTAATTTTGACCTTCTTGTAAAAGCTGCATGTCGTGAATACGTAAAACTTGCACCAAAGCAGAAATGACATTTGAAAGACTGGTTTCTTCTTCTGAAACAATGGTTACATTGAAATTGAGTTCTTGCTCATCAAAATAGAAGTTCACTTTTCCGATTTTACTGATAAAACGGACGAACTCTTTGATATTGACGTTATCAAAGTTAATTGTGTAACCCTCTTTTGTTTTTTCAGCAGAAAAAACTATTGGCATACAAAGCCAAGAGAGAAACAATAAACTGTAAATGAGCCTGGGCTTGTTATACATACTATTTTTCACATCCTAAGATATGAATCACATTTATGCAAACTTTTTTCTTTAAAGAAAAAACTCACTCATATTGAGAAGGTTTCGTTCAAATTTTCAAAAAAAATCAAATTTTTCAAAGAAATTTTTATACATTTTTTTGTAAAAAATTTCATTTTGTTTTGTAAGAAAACTTGTTTAGATTTGTTCTTCGTCAATTTCCATTTTTTCTAACCAACAACTCCAATTTTTTGCATCTCTTGCTTGACCTCTAGATGTAATTGCCCATAGATGTCTTGGAGCATGGATATCAAATTCAACTCTTCTTTGGCTATCAGGAAACACAAAGCAATTTTTCATCTCGTCGTTATTGGATAAAATTGTTTGTAGTAGTGCATCACAATCTTCTTCTTGCCATTCTTGAAGTGTTTTATCTGGATCCAAATTTGGAAAAAGTGCCATCAAACTACATTCTGAAGAGCTTTTTACAAATGCACGAACTCCTAATTGCAATTCAACGATTGCTCCATCTGTAAGATTACCGGCAAGAATTTCTGCATCTTCTGGCAATTGTATAGGAGCTTGAGCTGCCATAAAGCAGTCATCGATACAAGAGTTGTTTCTTTTTTGCGCCTCTAGTCCTGGTTTTTCTGATCTATTTGCTATGTAAGCTGTATCTGTCAAAACAGTTTGTTTAGAAGATTGTGATAAAAAAATGGGAGGTCTTGATACTTGCTCTTGCGGCCAAAAATGTGACCAAGAACTCGTTGTTGTTCCTCCTGTGAGTACAAAGGAGCTTTTCTCTGATTTTCCTGATTCTTGCGGTATATAAAAATTTTTTCTAGCCGCTACAAAAAATCCTCCGAAAAGCGAATAAGAAATGGGGCCCGGATCTGGCCAGCCAAAGATTGCATAAACAGCCTTTATTACAATTTCTGCTACAGCTTGCCAAAGGGAATTGTTTCTTCTTTTTGCGACATACACACCCTCTTGCAGATCTAAAACAGGCGGGCGATAGCTAGTGTGTATTGCATCTGCAATCCGTTTACTGTGGCGCTCTAATACACTAGAGAGCGGGTCGTTATTCCAAACACGTAAAAATGGCTCTAAGGAATTATCGGAATAAAGAGCATCATTTTGCACTTTTCTAGCTTGTCTTGAAAAGTCAGGAAATATTTTGTAATCACAACTGCTGAGCATGTAATCAGTAAATATTTTGTCGAGTATTTCTTTAGCTAGAGCCTTCATTTCATCTGATCCAAAATCATAGATGTTTAAAAGCGCGCTCACAGTATAGCCAATGTAAGGAATGGAGTTATATTCGCGAAGGCCGAGATTGAGGATATCTTGTAAAGTCCATAGAAGTTTTGCTTCTACTTGGCGATTGTCAATACCTGCTAAGCGATTTTTGAAAAATTGAGCGCTGAGAATCATCAGTTCGTGATTTTCTGAATTTCTGCCGATCCTAAAATGTCCCCAAAAAAGAGGAAGACCCGTTTGGGGATTTTCCCCTTCAAGTTTTAATAAATGATCTATAGCGTGGGCTCTTGCTTCTTCGGAAAGATTTTGGCATTGTAGTACCATTCTTGTGATCGCTGTGATACTAAAATCATCGTACAGAGGCTCTGTAAAGGAATTTTTTGTTAACGCGCTTCTTGTCAAAATCCACTCGTTGATTACTTGATGAAGCTCTTCATCAGAAGACAATAAACAAGCAGTCGCTATACGATAAGGAATATCTCGATCTTCACCGGCTAGATCAAGACGGCCTCTTAACGTATCTGCTTCGCTAAGCGCTCTTCCTTGCAAAATGTATTGATAGGCTGTTTGGTGATCATTGTTTATAGCATCATTATAAAATGACATAAAAAGCCTTATTGCAAAAATAAAGCAATATTATATCACATTTTATCTAATGAATCTATTACAATTAAAAATTTTAAAGAAATGTTTTTAATCTATTCGTTGAAAAGTCAAAATGAGCTCTTTTGGTAAAAGAGTGCTTTGGATCATTTCTGCTAGAGCTTTCGGGGAAAGATTTTTGTTTTTTTGCAATAAAGAGAGTAGATCTTTTTCTTTAGAATCTTCTTCAAAGAGTGTGTGCAAGATGATTTGATCACCTTCTTGCCAGTTATCTTGTGTGGTTAAAAAATCTGCAGCACTATTTTTCCCAAGAGCGCTTCCTAGATTGTTTAAAAGACGCACTTTTCCTAAATCTCTTCC
>VGMA01000057.1 GCA_016866575.1 Chlamydiota bacterium | reverse complement strand
GTGCAATCACATCCGTGGATGATAGGTGTTCAATTCCATCCAGAGTTTCTCTCCAAGCCAACAGCTTCGCATCCATTATTCAACTCATTTATCGGTAAAGCGTTAGAATGCAAAAAAAAATCATAGCCATTGATTATGGTAAAAAAAGAATCGGCCTAGCATCAGCCGATTCTTTTTTAAAAATCGCATCTCCCCTTTCAACAATCGAGACAAGCCACGGTCACGTAGCAACTATCATGAGTATTTTAGCATTCATAAAATCTCAAAACATTGAAGTTGAAAAGTTTGTAATAGGATTGCCTTTAATGCTTTCAGGGCAAGAAGGTCCCATGACAGCTCTTGTTAAACAATTTGCTAAAATCTTGGAAGACAAGAGCGGCAAACAGGTTGTATTCTATGATGAAAGACTGACTTCTTCAGAAGTAGAAAATCTGATGAGAGGATCAGATATCAATAGAAAAAAAAGAAAAGAGCATACCGACCAGCTAGCTGCGACTCTTCTCTTGCAAACCTATTTGCAATCTTTTATCACATAAGAATAACGAGGAGAAAAATTCTATGGGACAACCCCTTGGTATCGACAAAGAGTTTCAGCATCATAGAATTACAAACCCCTTCGAGGAGGGGCTGCTACGCAAACCTAAGCCAGCAATACTGACCATTTTTGGAGCAACCGGGGATCTAGCCCACAAAAAACTCTTTCCTGCCCTATATATGATGATGCGGCAAAATCAGCTTTCAACCAATTTTGCGATTGTTGGAATCGGCCGAAGAGACAAGACATTACAAGAATTTCGTGAAGAGATGTGCGCTAGCGTCCGTAAATATGCTAGAATCAAGCCTGTAGATGACACCTCTATCCAATCATTTTCTGAAAGGCTCTTTTATTTTAAAACAGATATTCAAGATCCAAAAGGTTATGAGGCGCTGTCGAACTTCTTGAAAGAACTCGACATAAAATTAGGCACCCAAGGAAATCGCCTTCACTATTTATCTGTTCAACCTGAGATAGTCACAACCATTGTTGAAAATTTAGCAAAATCAAATCTCATCTATAAGCCTAACGGCGACGACAGATTTTCTAGGGTGATTATAGAAAAGCCCTTCGGCCACGATTTAAATTCTGCTAAAGAATTACAAAACACTCTTCGTCAATATCTAGAAGAGGACCAAATCTATAGAATCGATCACTACCTAGGTAAAGAAACCGTTCAAAACCTTTTGGTTTTTAGATTTGCAAACATCTTATTTGAAAGTATTTGGAATAACCGATATATCGATCATGTCCAAATTACTGTAGCTGAAGATATCGGTATAGGTTCTAGAGCAGGGTTTTATGAGAAAGAGGGTCTTTTTCGCGATATTATGCAAAACCACTTTATCCAGTTGCTTTGCCTTATGGCGATGGAGCCCCCAGCGAATCTTATTTCTAACTCTATTCGCGATGAGAAAGTTAAGGTTCTTCAGTGCTTAAGACAATTTTCCAAAGAAGACATGGAAAAATATGTTGTTCGCGGCCAATACACAGAGGGGCTAATTAAAGGTGAACGTGTTGCATCGTATAGAAATGAGCTCAATGTAGACAAACACTCTGATACAGCAACTTTTGGAGCTATGCGCTTATTCATCGATAATATGCGCTGGTCAGGGGTCCCTTTTTATGCAAGAGCTGGAAAGCGTTTGCCTAAGAGATGTACAGAGATTTCCCTATTCTTTAAAAAAATGCCTGAAATCCTCTTTTTTAAAGACATGCCGCATCATCCCCACAATGTTTTATCCTTCAGAATACAGCCAGAAGAAGGGATACACGTTTTATTCAATTGTAAGGTTCCGGGCCAATCGACAATCCAATCTGTAAAAATGAATTTCGAATACACCAACTACTTCGGAGATAATAACATACCTGAAGCTTATGAGCGTCTGATTTCAGACAGCTTGCTTGGTGATAGCACCCTGTTTGCCCGTTGCGATGAATCGATCAACTCATGGGAATTTTTTGAGCCTATTTTAGAGCACATGGAAAAAATCCCTCTATCTCAAGAAAATTTCTACGCTTCAGGTAGCTGGGGACCTAAAGCTGCTGATGAAATGATCCAAAGAGATCAAAGAGCCTGGAAGAATTTATGAATCATAGCTTAACCATTTTACAAGAGCTTATGGAAAAAGTAAAAAAAGAATCTCGTCAGCATCCTTGTCTATTCAATTTTATCTTGTATGCTAAAAAAGAACACATCGATAGTTACTTAACATCTGTGGTAAAGAGAATATCTAACGAGTACCCATGCAATATTCTTTTGCTCCAAGAGGGTGATCGAGAAGAAATCATGGTCGATTTGCCCATATTTTCTATCTATTTTTCTAATAAAGAAGAGCTTCCTTTACTTTTGTTTCCCCTCTTGAAATCTGATTTACCAACCTACCTGCTTTTTGCGGAAGATCCTGCTGAGTTTTCCTTGCCGGGTATGGAAAATTACATCACTAAAGTGATCTTTGATTCTTCAAGAGCTCCTGATTTATCAAGTTTTGCTAAAAGAATGATAGATTTTCCCTATCCATTTGCAGATCTTGCATGGAATAGAATTGAGCAGTGGCAGCAGCTCTTTGCAGAACAGTTCAATAGAAAAGATAAGCTTAACTTGATGAGCCGAGCTTCATCAGTCTCTATTTTCTATAAAGGAATTTGCCCTATTCAAGCGCTTTATCTACAAGCGTGGATGGCTTTTAAGCTCGGCTGGAAAATAGCTTCTTTTGAAAAAGATGTCATTCGCTACCTCCATCAAGGAGAAGAAATCATAGTTCAGCTTATCGCTGATGAAACAAGCGTTTTATCGCACGGCAGAATTACTGCGGTACATATTGAATCAAAAACAGATGGTCAAATGCGTTTTATTCGAGATCCTCAAAAACCACATGTAGCAACTATTGAACAGATGTTTTTAAATTACTGCGAAATGCCGTCTATTTATTTCTTTGATGAAGAACGATTTGGAAGGTCATTGTCGATGGAAGTATGTAAAAACTTCACAAATAAAAGTCTATACCACACTCTTACTGAAATAGCTAACTACCCACAAGAGGCTCTATGCCGTTGAATATTTTTTCTTTTGACGAAAGAAGACAAGTCGCTATCGCCGGTTCTAAAGCTGAGACAATCGATTTTGCAACAAAACATCTCATCGAAACAGGCATTGAAGCAATCAAAAAACATGGTATTTTCACGATAGCCTTATCTGGTGGTTCTACCCCAAAAGCCGTATTTCAAGAGCTTAAAAAACATAAAAATGCCTTAGACTGGAGTCTTGCTCATATTTTTTGGAGTGACGAAAGAGCAGTAGGTCCTGATCATCCTGATAGCAATTACAAAATGGCCATGGATAACGGCATAGCTGATTTGCCCATACCAAAATCACAAATCTATCGAATGCAAGCAGAAAAAGATGAAAAAGAAAGAGCTGCAATAGATTATGAAAAAATCATCCGTGAAGTAGTCCCAGAACAGCAATTTGATCTCATCATGCTTGGCATGGGAGAAGATGGTCATACCGCTTCTCTATTTCCTCACACCAAGGCGTTATCTATAAAAGATAAACTAGTCGCTATCAATTATGTAGAGGAAAAAAAGAGCTACAGAATGACATTTACATACCCTCTTTTGCAAAAAGCTAAGAACAAAATCATCTACGTCCTTGGCAAGGAGAAGCAAGAGATGGTAAAAAAAGTTCTGAGTGACAGCAAAAACCTTTATCCTGCCAGTCTCATTGGAACAAAAGATCACCCCGCCTTATGGATCTTGGATTCAGAAGCTGGCTTACTCTTATCTCGTTAATATTCAAAGATAAAAACCTAGAACACCCTTTTTGTGTTATACTGCATATACAACCAAAAAGGGGGATTTTATGTCGAAAAAAGACAAAAAAGATAAAAAAAAACCGGCGGTAGAATTAGTAAAAAAAGTTAAGACTAACGCAGCAGCAGCTCCTGCTGCACAGCCTACAACTAAAGCTCCAACTGCTTCTGCTGCACAGCCTTCAAACAAAGGTCAAGCGGCTCCTGCTAATGGAAGACCTCAAGATTCATCAAATAAGAATAAGAAATAAGAAATGCGTTTTAGAGGGGTCTAATAGCCCCTCTATGTGTTATTCGACGATCGTGATTTTTTTGATCACTTGATTTTCTACAGGACGGTCTTGCGAACCTGTTTTGCTATTTTGGATTTTATCAACGATATCGTAACCCTTAGTTACTTTACCGAAGATTGTATGCTTGTTTTGAAGCCAAGGAGTAGCTGCAGTAGTTATGAAGAATTGGCTGCCGTTTGTATTTGGACCTCTATTAGCCATCGCTAATAGACCTTTTTCATTGAATTTTACATTCAGTGTGACTTCATCTTCAAAATTTCTGCCAAAAAGAGATTCTCCACCTCTTCCTGTTCCCGTTGGATCTCCACCTTGGATCATAAAGTCACGTATAACTCTATGAAATACCAATCCATCGTAATAACCTTGTTTTGCTAGGCCTACGAAATTCTCTACAGCTTTTGGTGCCACTTCGGGCATCAAACTGACTTCAAATGATCCTTGATTCGTTTCAAATATTGCTACTATCGTTTTTTGCATGGACTCTCCTGCCATTAAGCCAGTCGCTATTAAAAGCATTAAATAAATTTTTCTCATAACTCGAAAATATACCAAAGGTGTTGAAAAAAAACAACTGGGAAACTACAAAGAGGTTATGGGTAAAATTCTCTTACGAGGCTTTCTTTGCATCGCGCCTATTGCGATCACATTTTTAGTAATCATATGGCTTGGGCAAGAATTTGAAAGCCTTCTTCGTAAACCCCTTATTGCTCTTTTAGGTGAAAAGCACTATTTCCCGGGTTTAGGCGTTTTAGTAGCTCTTGTCATTACTTTCATCATAGGATTGATTGTCAACAACCTATTGATGCAAAAGATCCAGCGATCATTAGAAAAATTGATCAAAAGGATTCCACTAGTTAAGACAGTTTATGCTTCTGTATGCGATCTTATGAGCTTTTTCAAGCAAGGAGGCAAAGCGCAATCAGGCAAAGTTGTTGTTGTAGAGCTCATGGGCGCAAAACTGATCGGTCTAGTTACAAGAGAGAACTTTGAGGATCTTCCGAGCGATTTAGCATCCTCTAATGATGTGGCTGTCTTTTTACCTTTTAGCTATCAATTAGGTGGTATGACCATTTATATCCCAAAAGATAAAGTTCGCTATATTGATATGAGCGTAGAGCGGGCCCTACGCTTAGTTGTCACCGCTGGATCACCAGGAGATGCTTCTAATTAAGAAAAAATCATTTCCAGCAATTTTCTATGTAGCTGAGCAGGCTTATGCTTTTTAGCATCTTCTATTAAGAACTTAACGATTCTATGTTTATCTTCATGATCTGTATGTGAAAGCAAAATTTTTATTTCTTCAGCTTTTTTATAAGCTCTACACATTCAGTGCATCTTTCCTTATTTTTACACCCGCAACTAGATTTTGCTAATAAATCTTGATCTTTCCTTTCCATGCTAACCTCTTTTTATTAATTATAAATTACTGAAAATAAAACACATGAGTTGACCTTTCTCTCCTCTTTTCCTACTGACTTGAATAAATATTCTCTAGGTATCAAGCCACCAAAAAAAGGCTTAAAATGGACATCAATAAAATATTTCTTTTTCTCTTGATTTATTGGTAGATTTCGATAATCACATGCGTCTAAAAGAGCGATTTGCTCATGATTAGCAAGCTCGGCAACGATATATTTTCTGCTTCCCAAGCCTACTACTTCATGATTTACATCACCTTGATCGCTGATTTCTAAAAAAGCAAGCTCTGCAAGATACAACTTTTGAATCATGCGATTATCTGACCACAAAAGGTCCTTTTCCTTTTTAGTCAAAGGACCACCTGTGTCTGGAACAAAAAATTTGTAGCTAAGATTTTCCATTTTTTTACTTACAGTCGCAAAATGTTTCCATGACCTGCGAAAAAGCTTCGTAATAAATTTTAAAAAGATCCGCTACAAAAAGAAGGCTTTCACCTTTTTTGGAAATAAGGTCTGCTTTAGCCATGCCAAGTAAAAAAGCATACTTTCTTGCAAAATGGGTATAAGCATGTGTAGTTTCTAGAGCGCTAAGAATTTGGTGAAGATGACATGCTATATCAGCACCTTTACTTATACGCATAGATCTAGAATAGACTTCTAGATCAGTAACTGGATGATTGATAGGATGGTATAGACCCTGGACAAATTCGTATAAAAGCTCTGTGATGCGAACAAAACGTACTTGCCCTGCACAAGACCTTGCATTTCTTGCTTCTAGCAATGCAGTCTGCAAGAGCTGCTGCTTAATTTCTTTGTGCGTGAAGTTTTCATGATTTGCTTTATAAGCAAAATGTTTAACGGTTTGGAACATTTCCTCAACTTTGAATTCCATAAAAAATCTCCTCTTTTAAAGGAGTATAGCAAATCCAAAATTGACAATTTGAATACAGCTTATAAGGAAGGACTTAAAGACCAAAATTGATCCCCATAATCTACTAAAAGCTCTTCTTGGGGGAAAATTTCACGGCTTGTTATGTAACTAAAGTACCTAGAGCCTTTGTATGAAACAAAGCAAGGCTCCACGTTAGGGCCATTTGCTATGCCTCGATAATCATTGATAAGGGCAAGTTCATTTGCTCCATACTGTGAATCAACCACTACCGTATAATGAGGATGCACAATCGTCCATTTATACTCAGAAAAAGGTGTTAGCTTTTCTTCCTCAGAAGAAAAATAGTAAATGCGTCCTACATATTCTCCTATCACCTCTCCTTGAGGTATAACTTTAGTTGCAAAAACACCATGCTGATCATTTCCCGATAGGGTTCTTTGTTTGGCAAGAGGATGGTTTGGAACAAAATGGGATAATTTTTCTACACAAAGATTGGCGTGCACCCTGTTTTTTTCAAAAAGGGAGCTATCAACGCTTCTCTCATTTGCGCTAAACATCAAAAGCCTTAAAAGCTCCATAGGTAGCTCATGACTATGAGAACAAGAAGAAAAAGGAAGATAGTCAGGCCAGCTTTTTTTGTAATCCATATCCAAAATATCCTATTTTTACTAAAAAACGGCTATGAAAAAAAAATTATGCAGTAGGTTTTTTACAGGCCGAAGGACTCTGTTAGAATAGAAAAATCGATACCAGCTTCCCTAAAATGGCACTTATGAATTATTACCAAATGCCCACGTATAAATAGCAATTTTAGAAAAACAAAATCGTCTTTTTTTGTCTTATCGAAATAAAATGTTTTCAATACCTAAATTTAATCTAAATAGATTCCGTTAGTAATTGAAGGAGTTAGCAAAATCATTTTCGCTAAATTCTCTAAAGGAATCTTTATAAAAAAAACATAAAAATTTATACTGAACTTCATGATTAAACGCTACTGGCCAACGCTAATTTTTAGCGCTTTGGTTCTTCTTGTCTTTGCCCTAATACGTCATATTATTTGGACCGCTCATTTTGATTTTCATCAGATTTCTCAAAACGAACAAGGAAAATACACCTTTTTGATCGTCCATCGAGGGAGAATTGAAGAAAAAGAATATGCTCTTAAGGTTTTGCATGCGGCAAAAAGCATAGGCTGGAAAGGATATGAGGTATCGCTTACCCCTTCAGGATGGCTTAAAGAATGCATCAAAAAGCTTCCATTGAATCCCCTGTCTCACATCGTTAGAAAAGTGCAACCTAATTTCATTTTGTCTATGACAAAAGATCTTCCGGTTACTGAAAAAAGACCTACGTTTCTACTCTTATCTCCTAGAGAATTTGATTGTATTGAAGAATCTACTGCAAGTTTTGATCCTAACAACTGGGAAGGAATTTTGGGTTCTTCTTATCTACTTGGCAAACTGCAAAATCTCTATAAGGAAAATTCCCCATTTTGCATACCCTGGTACTGGAGCTCCTTTTCGACTCAATTTTACACTCCTCAGGCAAGGCGTTTGATCGAAATTGGACATAACAAAGGCTCTTTTACTCCATTCAATAAACTCCATTCGTTGTTGGAGCGCTCTGGTTATTTAGATGCAAACATCAAAAAACAAGATCCAACCGAAGTCATTGAAGCTATTCACCGTTCTGGAATTGCTCTAGTTTTGCATTCTGAATACCAAGTTGGCTCAGAAACACCTTCTCAGCACTTTTTCGATGCCGTTGCTGCAAGCGCTGTCGTGATATCAGATAAACACCCCTTTATCCAAAAAGAATTCAAAGATTCTGTTCTTTATATAGATCAAAACGATAGCGAAGAAGACTTATATCAAACAGTCGATCAACTCATTGAGTGGGTTTGGGAAAACCAAGAAGAAGCGGCGCTACTTGCAAAAAAAGCCCATGCCATTTTTATAGAAAAATTCACCATACAAAATTTTCTTCTAGAGCTAGAAAAAAGCCTACTTAAATCGTAATAAGATCTCTCTTGAATCTATGAATCTGAGTAGATGTCGAATTTGTAATCCCAGACATTGCCCGTAGCTCTCTCTTGTGCTAGAAATCCGCAACCTTTGAGCATTTGAGGAGCTCCAAACACTTCAATCTTGGGCCAGTTGCGACAAATAGAAGGTCTAAAACGATAATGCTTACATGATCCATCTTCTTTAAGATAGCGGCAACCAAGAACATAGACCTCTTTTCCTTGGTATAGAAAGCTATTTTTCTCTCTTAAAAAAAATCCATTTACCTGTGTTTGCCAAAAAAGATCGATGTGGGTCAAAAAGCCTTTTGATTTTTTCATAAGGATGTAATGACAACAATTGCCCCTTTTTTTGCATTTACCTATCTGTTTAAACGGAGGTTTTATGATCATTTTAGCGATCTTTTGGGCCATTTGATCCAATAAAACAAAAGGATGGAAAAGAATTTTTAAAGGCCACCTAATAAAGTTAGGAAGCCATTGAGGGGGCGCTACCATCTTCGGGGGGCGTTTTGCTATTGAGGCTCTGTAGAGCATGTCGTCTAAAGAAGGCATAAAAAAGATCATCTCACACCTTATCTTTTGCTTCTATTTTTTAATTTTTTAGCAATTATGTAAGTAATTTGCTAATTATTTAAAGCGTTTACCTATAGTATCTTAAGTTATGTATTTAGCACTCTATGCGCTCAAGTGCTTGATTAAAAAAAGAAGGTTGGTTATATTGAAGTTACAAACAGAAATTGGAGGTATATATGACTCAAAATAAACACGTAACAGTAAAAAATCCGTTTCACTCTCTATGGTCACCATTTTTTGACCTTGTTGATGAGCCTTTTAAAGACCATATGGCTACTCTCAATCAGATGGGTGAAAATGTATCGATCAGTGAAGATGAGGGGCATTTTTACGTAGAAGCTTCAGTACCAGGTCTTCACGAAAATGATATTGAGGTAACACTATCAAAAGGTGTGCTTTGGATAAAGGGAGAAAGAAAGAGCGAAGAAGAAGACAAAAATCGCCGTTACTACAAAAAAATCCAAAGAAGCTTTTCTTATAGAATTGCTGTTCCGGAAGATATTCCAGACCAAGCTCATGCTGACGCGTATTTAAAAAATGGAATTTTACACATCAATTTGCCTAAGACTAAGGAATCCCCAAGAAAGATTTCCGTACACTCTAAGTCTTAATGGAGAATTGATTGCCTGATTCGTACCTTCTTAGTCCAAGCCCAAAAAAAACAAATGCAAGAAGGACGAATAAGGCAGATATCAAAATAAGATAGATCAATTTTTCATAGCTAAAAGCTCTAATAAGTTCAACTGGCAAGTAGGTAATTACTCCCGCTGGAACGAGCGTAAACATCATAATTTGAAGCATATCCGAATAGATA
>VGMA01000056.1 GCA_016866575.1 Chlamydiota bacterium | reverse complement strand
TGCAAGGATGAAAATAAGTTAGATGTTTTTTTTGACGCATAATATACGCTATTTAAATAAATGAAAAATAGCTGAGGAGCTCTTTGATGGATTGGTAGAGAAAGAAGATTGCAAAAAGGGCTAGGTAGAGTTTCTGTTTTGCACGAAGAAAGGTTAAGATCGCGCACCAGGTGCCAAGCAGTAGCGCATAAAGAGGGAATGTTAGAGGCTCGTTTCTGTAGATAAGAGCTAGTGTTGTTGCGATAACCGTCAGGGTGATTTCTATCTTATTTAAAGTGGAGAGAAGGGATTTTTTTTCAGTAGATTTTGTTTCTATTTCCATCTTTTTTGATTCAATAAATTAAGCGGGGTAGGGCTACAATAATTTAGTCATTTTATGCGCAACGTAATCTATTAGTAATCCTCTTGCAAGGAAAAAATGGAGTTTTGTAAAAAATATCTAAAATGTAAATGATCAAAATATAATCGTGCATTTTTCTTGAGTTACGAGCTTGGTTTCCCATAAGGGTTATGAAACAAAGAGGTTAAGAGGAATAGATGATGTTCATATCAAAAGAGCCGTAGTAGGTGCTCTTTTGATATGAATCAATGGATCGGTTAGCTGAAAATGGGTGTAGGTTGGTTTTCGATGAGCTTGATTTGCCAGCCGCTAGCGATAAGCTCTTTTGTTTCTTCGTAATTTTTTCGAGCTTCTTGGTCAAGTTCTGTTAAGCGGGCGATTTGATTTTCTAGCTTAATCATTGGGTTGATGCCTCTAAACTTGTTTTTGATCTTTAAATCGCCGATTTCTAAAGGGCCGCATATATGGAAAAATTCTTGATAGTGAGAGATTTTGTACATTTGCTCTTGGATGAAGGGATCTTTTTGTCTAAGCAAAAGATCATAAATTTCTTGATCTTTACCAAAATGGATGTCATCTAAACTGACGGCACCTATTTCTAGGGCTTTTAAAAGGGCGTTTGCAAGCCATGTGGATGCAAAATGGCAAACTGGATCTCCCCAGCAATTTTTGGTCATATAAAGGGAAAAATCCATCAGTTTTTTCATAAGATCTGCTCTAGTGCTTATCCAATGATTTTCTAAAAATTGCAAAGAGTGGAATATTTCAATAGCTTCTTCTTGAGTGATGAATCCTTGGTGAAAGGCTCCTTGGATGTTGTAATCGATTCTATCAGCGCAAAGATCTGGTAGTGGGCATTCTAGCGCAGGAAATAGATGGTGTTTTGGCATTACTTCATGTACTGAAATGCCGTGCTTAGAAAGAATAGATGCAATGCCACTTTTTTCCAAAAATTTGTCGTGAATGCTGCCTTGGTAGTCTTGGTCTTCATGTTGTTGCTTAAAAATCCAATCTCCTACATGAGAAAATACGGTGTGGGAAACATCGTGGAGCAGTCCGGCAATTTGTTCTTCCAAGCTAAGATTTTGCTTTCTAAGTAAGGCAAAAACCCCAATAGAGTGATCATATCGATTGAATTCCTCATTGTAAGATGTGTAATACGATACTCCATACTGGCGTACATCTTTTAACCGAATGAATGCAGGGCAATCAATGAGTTCTAATAAGACCTGTTCTTCAACTTCAACTGGTCCGTAGAACGTCTCAATTTGTCTAGCAAATATAAATAAGGGTAGAAAAATTGCGAGCATGAGGGGGTAAAACATTTTTAGAGCCTTTTAATTAAAGTTATTTAAAATAATTTCTTTTTTTCTAAAAACGATATTTACTATCGTTTTGCCGGAAGGTTTTTATAGCATACCAACGATCTATTGTGAATATATACCCGAACAAATTCAAAATTTCGTTTTTTTGAATTGACAGATGACGAACCTATTTAAAGCTACGTTTTAATACTCAAACTTATGAATATGTGTTTATTGGGTAATTTTTCTACAATCATGAATTGATTGAAAGCTATTAAAAAAATCTCAGCTTTGACTTATATTATTTTTCACTTTTATAAAGTGTCATTCTTAGAGAAGCTTTCATGAAAATCTAAATTAGCCTTATTAGATGAAGTATCAAGAAAAACACCTTGTGAAGTCAAAAAGATCTTGATAAGAAAATTATCGTAAGTATCTGATAGAGTTGATATTTTGTGAATTCTTATAGCTTCTGAAATAGCATTTTTAAATTAAATACAAAGAGGTGATTTAATAGATGATATAAGTATTGCAATTTGGAATACGCCCAAAAACAGACCTAGAAATATTTGGCTATGTGGTAAATTATACAGATCTGTAATAAAGCCAAAACTAAATGTCGTTTTGTCATATTTTTTTGAAATCGATAAAGTCATGTTTGTCTCAAAAGGGTGTTTTGTAAGTCTATTTGATCAAACCACTAATAAGAACGCTTCATTGCTTGATCTTGTACAGCCAGGTTAATATTGAATGAGACCATCCATCAGTAAGTATATAAGCTGTTTTTCGATGATTTAGCCGAGAAAAAGATGAGCTTATATTTGGGATTGGTGTATCGTCGAAATTAAAAAATTTTTATTAACGATAATTGAGTAGATTAGCAACGACATCTAGTGATAAGCATTCCTGTGCTTAAAAAAAGCGATGTTCTGAAATGGATTT
Organism: Chlamydiota bacterium; assembly: GCA_016866575.1. Taxonomy (GTDB): domain Bacteria; phylum Chlamydiota; class Chlamydiia; order Chlamydiales; family VGMA01; genus VGMA01. The sequence goes on along the minus strand of VGMA01000056.1, from coordinate 7,382 downwards.
AATCAGTCAGATGCTAGGTTTGTAAAAACAGAAGCTATGATGATTAAAAAATACGTTTTTGTATTTTTTATATGGCGTCGCTAAATTTTGCAGCAAGATATCCAAGACTTACTCCGGCGATGATACTCACCATGATTTCTCTAAATCGAGAAGGTTCTTTGTTAAAGGCTACTAGGGCTGTAATCACTGCTACAGCATGAAGCGTGATAAAAACGGCTTTATGCTCAGTATCATTACTGACTCCTTTTTGTAATGATGCGTAGCCTACAACTAAAAACACTCTTTCTACAGGAATGTGCGCATCAGCTTCGCGGGTATAGTCGCTTAAGATGTTTTGAATTGAGATTGCTCGTATTAATGGAATGGTTTCAAGAATACCGTGTTTATACATGATATAAGCCCCAAGAGCCATAGGAGAGCAGTACTGCGATTCGTGTTCGAAATGATACGTTAAATTTTGTATTAATCGCGTTATCATCTTAATATTTCCTTAAATTAAAGGAAAATTTTATAAAATGTTGAGATATTTTGTCTAGATGATAAAAAAGATCGAGCTCTTTAGGCTATAGAGAGCTCGATGATAAGAAAAAAAATTAAGATCTTGATCTACAAAGTACTTTCGCAATCAATCCTATTTTAAGTGCATCCCCTATGACAAAAGGAAGCACTCCCAAGGCTATAGATGTTTTGATGCCAACAAAAATACTTAAATAAATCGCGCCGAAAAGATAGATCGTGAGATTGCCAGCTAAGAGAGCCAATGCTATATAAAACGCTGTTTTTACAGGGCTTTTTTGCATGACATAGCCAGCTACATAAGCACCGGCTACGTAGCCAAGTAAATATCCGCCTGTTGGCCCAAAAAGATAAAAAATCCCTGATGCGCCTAAAGCAAAAACAGGCAAGCCTAGAGCACCTTGAAGAAGGTAGCAAATAGCGGTAATAGAGGCGCGATTTTTTCCTAATAGAATGCCAAAAGCTAATGCTAGGTGGGGGGCTATGGCTAAGGGGATATTGGTGAAAGGGAGCTTGATTGCAAGTGGAGCTGCTAATGAAATACAGAGGCTAGCTAAAATTATGATCAAAGCCTCTTCAATAAAAGAAGTTTTTTCTTTAACGATTGCGTTTAAGAACATGAAAGATCCTTGTTAGTATTGGTGCGGTCCATCTGGTCCCGAAAAATCGGGGTTTTACCATGAGCCTTATTTTCGCTAACCAGCTTTTCTAATTCAAGGTAGAATGTAAAAGAAAAATAGAAAAAGGGCCAATCAGGATGGCCCTTAAAAAAATAGATTAGGTTTCTGAAGAAGTTGTTTCGAGCTCTTCTTGATTTTCTACTTCATCGATGCAATCATCTACCATAGTGTGAAGCACTTCTCTTGCTTCTTCCATAGTTTCTGTCATATCGCATGTTAAAGCAACAACTACTGTTTGAAGGATAGAAACCATTTCAGGGATTCTATCTGAATGCTTGTCGATCAATTTTTCTACTTCTTGAAAAAAAGATTCTGCCCACTCTTGATTTTGTTCCATATAGATGCCTTTGGTTAAGCGGGCTAACGATAACTCGATTGTAAGCTTTTAATCAAGACCTTTTATAGATTTTGTATAATTTTTTTTTGAAATTTTAGCGAGTACAGGATGCTAAAAAAAGCAGCTAAAGATACAGCTAATAAGTAAACGCCGGGTGCGTAAACCCATTTTGTAATATTGTAGATCCATAAACAGACAAAGCTTGTCGGTTTGCCGATGAAAAGTCCGCCAAATGTTGTGGCTAGTGCTAATGTTCTGTATCGCCATTTTGTTTCTGTTAAACTAGTAGCCCATGCATATAATGGCGCTGCAAATGCTGAGCCAAGTATGATAAGAGATAATCGTAAAAGGAATATTTTCGCTGGTGTGGGGGTATTCAAAAGATAAAATAGGGGAATAGATAAGATCGAAAGAAGGAAAGTAGATAAAAGCATTACCCATTCTCTTTTGATGTGAAAGCAAATGTAGCCAAAGATAGGCAAGAGACATAAATCGATAAAAAGCAAGATTGTATTGCTTTCAACAAGATATTTTGAAGGTATAGAAGAGATTAAAGGTACATATCCTGTCATTAGAGTAAATGAAATGTTGTAGGTCGTGTAAGAGAGTGCAGAAGCGAAGAAAATGCAAATAAAGGGGGTTAAAGGAGCTTGAGATGAGATCATTTGCGGCTTTTTGTCTTGATCTGGCAAATAGTTTCTAAAGACTGCGCCAAAAATTGCAACTAAAGAGCCGATACCATAAAGGATTCTCCAGTGATCATCAAGCCAATTGGCTTTAGAAAAAATAGTGACGATCAAAGAGCAAAAAAGCACCCCTAGTACAGTAGAGCTGTCAAAGCAACTACTGAGAAAACTGCGATTTTTTTCTTCGCTTTCTTCTAAAAGAACAATCACGCCACCTGCTGACTCTCCTGCTGCAAAAAATCCTTGAAGCAATCTACACAATAAAAGAAGAGAAGGGGCTAGTAAGCCGCAATCTTTATAAGTAGGGATAAAAGCAATAGCTCCTGTAGCTATGGCAGTGCCTATTATTGAGAGAATTAAAGCCTCTTTTCTTCCTCGATAATCTCCGATTAAGCCAAAAACCATAGAACCTACGGGAGCAGAGATGAGGCCAATAAAAAAAATGGCATAGGTGTACATCAGGGCATCTGCAGGGCCGCAATGGGGGAAAAACAGATTCGATAGTATGTGAGCTGTTAGGCCGAATAGAGCTAGATCGTAGTGCTCGAGCAGATTGCCAATACAGTAGCTAAATAGATTTTTTTCAGATGCACACTCCTAACGCTAGTATTATCTAGATCGAGTTATTAAGGGTTGGTTGATAAAAACCTTTCAGCTGTAAAAGCACCCCTGGTGACTGGCAAAGATACTAAATGAGGTTGTCAATAAAAAGATAGTTCATTATGTAGAGTTGTATGACCCTTTTATTCATTGGAATTTTTATCGCCCAAGCCTGTTTATTGATTGGTTATAGAAAAACCTCGATCGTTTTGACAATAGGAGTTCTTATTGCTTCGATGGGAGTGTTTGCATGCTATTTATGAGATATTTAGTACAGTATGCAAATGCTTTAATGATTGTTGTCTTAGGATCTATACTAACAGCTGCGTACATGATGCAGCTGCAAATTGGGGCAAATGAATGTGTTTATTGCATGTTGCAGCGCCTAGCTATGATCGGCGTAGCGATGGGGGAGATGCTCAATTTGCGCTATGGAATGCGATCATCACACTATGCGCTTGCTTATTTTAGCGCCCTTTTTGGGGCTTCGGTTTCTTTAAAGCAAATGTCATTTTACATAGGGGCTAATGCTCCTTCGTATCCAATTAAAGTATTTGGTCTAGAGCTTTTTGTGTGGGCTCTCATAGTTTTTGTGTGTGTAATGGTAGCTGTTTGTATGCTTTATTTTTTAACTTTGGCGGCTAAAGAGCCGAATGAGAAGCATCATGTTCCTCTTGTTGGGATCATTGCTATCGGATTTATTATGGTTATCACATTTTGTAATATCTTGGTTTAGAAAGTGTTTATGGATTTATTGAACATAAACCCATAAACATCTTATTTAAAACTACTTAAAGAAATGACGATCCATCAAAGTTTTGCATTTTTCATTTTTAGCGATTTCAATTGCACGATCACATTCTTCACGAATCAGCTCTGAAAGTTTTTCAAGAACTGTAGCAGAGCAGCGCATGTCATCCCCTTTTTTCTTCACATATTCTTTCACTTTGCTCGTTACCACTAAAATTTCTGTCTTAGTATCGGACATATGACCTCCTGTAAAGTTTTTTAAATAATGTAAGAGGAAATCCCTTTTTTTGCTATCCTCTTTGTATGTTTAAGATCGGATCAGAAATAGAGCTTGATATCAGAGACCTCTCCAGTCAAGGAGAAGGGGTAGGATCATTTGAAGGAATCACGGTTTTTGTTGAAGGTGCCCTACCTCTAGAAAAAGTTAAAGCTCGAGTTACTTTAGTCAAAAAGCAGTATGCCAAAGCCGTTTTAATAAAAATTATTCAGCCATCTTCTCAAAGAGTTGTACCCATTTGTCCTGTTTTTGATCAATGTGGGGGATGCCAAATTATGCACCTTTCGTACGAAGGGCAATTGGCCATAAAAGAGCTCAGAATCAAAAATGCCTTTGAAAGGATAGGGGGGTTTACTGATATTTCTTTTGAAAAAATCACTGGATCGATAAAACAGCTACACTATCGAAACAAAATCGTCCTTCCTGTAGCTTTAGAGAAAGGGAAAAAAGTGGTCGGTTTATATGCTAAACGATCTCATGATATTGTAGCTGTGTCACATTGCTACATCCATTCTAATCAGGGGGAAAAGATTCTTGAGCTTCTTCGCGAAAATCTTCCGCTAGTTAAACATATTGCTATTAGAACAGCTGAACATTCTCTTGAGAGTCTTGTTCTCTTTCTTACGACTAAAAAACAAGATTTATCAAAAGTAGCTCACGATCTAATGCAAAAACACTCCTCGATTGTAGGCGTTGTGCAAGGCATTGTTGATGAAGATAGAAATAGTTTATTTTCAGATACATATGAAACAGTAGCGGGAAGGCCTTACCTAATTGAAAACTTTTGCGGTTACAAGGTAAAAGTAAGCGCTGCTTCATTTTTTCAAGTGAACACCCTTCAAGCTGAAGCTCTTTACCAAAAAGCAATGGAGCTTGCTGAACTCAATCAAGAAGATAGGGTTTTAGATGCATATTGTGGTATCGGCTTATTAACAATGATGATCAGCAAACACGTTAAGAAGGTGATCGGAATAGAAATCGCTCCTAGCAGTATTTTGGATGCAAAAGAAAATAGTAGAGTCAATAGCACGGACAATATTGAATGGCATGAGGGAGCTACTGAGGAATTGATCGATAAAGTAGGTGTTTATGATAAGGTTTTTCTTAATCCCCCTAGAGGAGGATGTGAAGAGAACATCTTAGAAGCTGTAAATAAGATGCAGCCAAAGAAAATTGTCTATATCTCTTGCGATCCTGCTACGCTTGCTCGCGATGCAAAGTATTTAAAAAATGCCGGCTGGCATTTAGAAAGCGTTTGCCCATTTGACATGTTTCCTCAGACTATGCATGTAGAGACAGTAGCATCATTTTCTAAATGAGTTTTTTTTAAAACACCCCAAATTTTGGTGTTTTCGATTAAAAGTTGAAACCTTTCTTGTTATAATCCCTTGATTTTCTTATAATACTCGCTATTCATTTAAAAAATTATTAAAAAAGGTGGAATTTCTTGAATATTCATTTCAATCACAATCAATCAAGAAAGCTTGCTTTAGCAATGCATGAGGTGTTGATGAGTAGACATGAAATACTAATACATGCAAATCGTGATCATTCAGTGGTTATTGCTAATGATCAAGACCGCAATTTGCTTTTGCGCAGAGCCTATAGATCACAAGAAGAGGCTTACAGTCACTTAGGCAGAGTAGAAGAACTAAGATCTAGATTTTTAGACAGTAGCTCAAAAAAAAATGAAGAGCTTGGCGAGTATTACTTTTACGATTTAAACGATAACGCTTGCTCAATCGCAGATAAAAAACAGCTTGAGAAGGTATTGAACACTTGTATAGAAACAACGCATTCGAATATCCGCAAACAAATAGTGAAAGTCCTCTTCGAAAAAGGGTCCGAGGCGCTTAAAGAAATTCGCCGCAACATCGAAATAGAAGAAGAAATTGTCTTAATCGATAACAAAACAAAAACGGATCTTCTTAGCATTGATGGCAGAAAAGAATATGCTTTTTGTTTTTCTGATCATATGGAAAAAGACATGGTTTACATAGACCATTTATTTCACACACTAGCCCCCTCAATCGTTTGCGAAGAAGAGGTAGTAAACGAGCATTCTATGATGTTTAGAAGAGATTACAAAGAGTTAAGAGTACATTTACACTAGCAAATACTATGATTACGACCAAATTTGATCCCACACAACCCTTACATAAGCGATTTGATCTAGCGTTAGAAGTGATTACTTCTGGAAGAATGCTTTGCATCCGATCGAATCGAAATATCCCCGTAGAGATTTTAAGCGAATCGGAAGCTGAGTTATTTGTAAGAAGAAATTATCAAAATAGAGTAGAAGCGCTCATCCACGCAAATATTGTTTTCGATTTATCAGAGCGGCTAATCAATCGGGCTTTGCCATTAGTAGAAGATCATTGCAAATATGTTTTTGAGGATTTAACGGGAAATTTTCATCCCATTAAAGACGATGAAGAATTAAGCGATCTTGATCAGATGATTAAAGAATATATCCATACCGCCTTACCTGTAGTTTCTACAAATCACTTTGCACTCATCGATAGAAGAACAAATACAGAACTTACAGATGTGAAAGAAGGGCGTCTTTATTATTTACAATCTTTAGAAGAAGATCATGCTATTGATCACGAGTTTTATCAAAGTTTTTTAGAAACACATGGTAGTCAGATTCTTAAGAAATTTAGATTGCAAGATCGTATTGATAAAGATGGCTTTTTTGATCTAAAAGACCTTCCCTTTATAATAGATTTAAAAGAAAGATTTTACATTAGTAAAGATGCCATGTTCATCTCTTTAGATGTAGAGCCAGAAGATGAGATATTAAGAACTTATCAATCGATGTATGAAATGCTTATAACAACAAGAAAGCTTACATTTCATGCAAATCGCAGCGCTGTCTTAGGTAAAGTTACAACAGCTGATAAAAACGAGTTCAATGTAAAAAATTATCGCTCTTCTGGAGATGCCTCTAGACATAAAAACGATCTTTTAGCAATCACAGCCAAATATTTACAAGTCGTAGTAGAAAGTAACCCTCATAACGGAGATTGGTACTTCAAAGATCTACGTGGAAATATTGTACCTTTCTATTTTGTCGAAGATTTTGAAAATGCGATCAAAGAGTGTATCAATCGAGTTAGATCCGTAACAAATATCACTGCAAAAAAAGAAGAAGAGCATGTTTTAGTAGATAGAGCAAGCTCGACTGAAATTTTTACAGTAGATAGCAGTAGGAGATATGCTTTTTGTCTCTCTTCAGATTCTACTCAAGAAACTTTAGAAGACAAACCTTATGAAATATTACGCAAAATGGTAACTTTGTCTTTGCCCGAAGAACTTTAAAAGTGTTTTTGAAGTGCAGCAAAATGAATTTTTCTATCGAAGCAACATCGTTTGTCTTGGCTAAAATCTTATTATTTAGAGCATATAGCTATTTTGACTTAGCCGGGTAAATTGATTGAGCTAAGAGATTGAATCTGTATAAAATATTTGAAATTAAATGAGGCTACAAAATTTAAATAATATTCTTTTTTTATTTACTAAATAAGCATTTT
>VGMA01000055.1 GCA_016866575.1 Chlamydiota bacterium | reverse complement strand
TCGATAACGATTTTGAACCTGAATACGAAACTCTTGATGGCAAGAAAGATGTGATCGATAAGATCAAAAGCGCTGCCAAAGATGTAGACATGGTCTACTTGTCTCCTGACCCTGATAGAGAAGGAGAAGCAATCGCTTGGCACATTTCGGAAATTTTACCTAAAGGTGTTCCTTACAAAAGAGTTACATTCAACTCCATCACCAAAGAAGCTGTTCAAGAGGCACTTAAGCACCCGAGAAACATCGATCCACATCTAGTTGATGCTCAGCAGGCAAGACGTCTATTAGATCGAATGGTGGGATACAAGCTCTCCCCTATTTTACAAAGAAAGATCGGCAAAGGGGGAAAAGATGGATCTTTGTCAGCTGGCAGAGTGCAGTCTGTTGCCCTTAAACTTGTTGTTTTGCGCGAAAAAGAGATCGAAGCCTTCAATCCCGTCGAGTATTGGAACCTAGGTTCTTTTTTACAAAAAGAAGGAAAAAAGACCTTTGAAGCTCACCTATATTCTGTTGATGACAAGCGAGTTGAAAAAGAAGCGGTAGCAGGAAAAGATTTTTTTCTAATACAAAACGAAAAGATCGCAAAAGAGATCGAAAAAGAGCTAAAGGCCGGCTCTTATATTGTTGAAAAAGTAGAAAAAAAAGAAAAGAAGCGCTCGCCTCCACCTCCTTTCATCACTTCAACTCTGCAGCAAGAAGCGGCAAGACATTACGGATTTTCTGCTTCAAGAACGATGAACATCGCTCAAGGGCTCTACGAAGGTATTGAATTAGGAACTGACGGTCCTGAAGGTCTTATTACTTACATGCGTACCGACTCTGTGCGCTCAGCGCCCGAGGCTCTAGAGACAGTGCGCTCTTACATAAGCAAAAATTTTGACAAAGAATACCTTCCGCAAAATGCTATTCCTTATAGCAGCAAGAAAAATGTGCAAGATGCACACGAAGCGATAAGGCCAACAAACCCTTTTTACACTCCCGACAAAATCCGCTCTTACCTAACGCTTGATGAATACAAACTCTACTCTCTAATTTGGAAAAGATTCGTCGCATCGCAAATGAACCCGGCTGTTTATGACACCGTAAGCGCTAATATCCGCGCATCAAAAAGGCTAGTCCTAAGAGCGAGTGGATCGGTTGTGAAATTTGCAGGATACTTGGCTTTATACCAGGAAAAAGAAGATGAAGATGATGTAAAAGAAGAAGATGAACTCACTTTGCCCCCTTTACAAGAAGGTGATGCGCTAAAGCTTGAGAAGACTTTTGCAACACAGTCTTTTACAAAAGCGCCCCCTCGCTATACCGAAGCATCTCTGGTTAAAGAACTTGAAAAATCAGGTATCGGTAGACCATCGACATACGCCTCCATCATGCAAAAAATTGTTGGAAGGGCCTATACTACTAAAGAAAAAGGGGCTCTAAAGCCTACAGAGCTTGGAAAAATCATCGTCCAGATGCTTGATGAAAACTTCGATAACATCATGAATATCGGCTTTACCGCCGAGATGGAAAATGAGCTCGATAGAATCGCTGACACCGGAGCTAACTGGAAAGAGTTCCTCAAAAACTTCTGGAAAGATTTCTTCCCTAAAGTGGAAAAAGCAGCTAAAGAAGCGCACGTTCCTAAAGTAACGACTGAAATCATTTGTCCAGAGTGTGGCGGCCATTTACAAAAAATTTGGTCACGCAACAAATATTTCTACGGCTGCGAACACTATCCTGAATGTAAATATACAGCCCCTCTTGAAGAAGCAACTGTTAATAAAGACGAATATGCAGCTGACTTTGATTGGGAGCAGCCTTGCCCAAAATGCGGCTCTGAAATGAAGCCAAGAAAAAGTCGCTTTGGCTTCTTCCTTGGTTGCACTAACTACCCTGAATGCAAAGGGATTGTCAATATCCCTAGAAAAGGAGATCCTATTGCTAAAGATCTTCCACCTTGCCCGGCAATCGGTTGTGGTGGACAGATTGTAGCTCGTAAATCTCGCTTTGGAAAAACCTTCTTTTCCTGCTCTAACTATCCAGATTGCGATGTGATCGGAAATCAGATTGAGGAATTAGAGGAAAAGTACAAAGGGCACCCAAAGACCCCTTACGAGAAAAAAGGAAAGCCTGCGAAAGCGAAGTCTACCAAAGCTGCTCCAGAAAAAAAATCAGGGGCTAAAGCCTCGGGTGAAAAAAAATCTGCTGCAAAGAGTGCTAAAAAAGAAAAAGCGCCAGCTCGCAAGCAAGCCGGTCATAAACTCAGTAAAGAACTTGCGCTGATTGTAGGATCTGATGAAATGAGTAGACCTGAGGTGACAAAAGCTTTATGGGATTATATCAAAAAACACAATCTTCAAGATCCTAACAATAAACGGCTCATTAACCCCGACAAAGCTTTAGCTACAGTATTTGGATCGACAAAACCTGTAGATATGATGAAGCTTGCTGGAATCATTAGTAAACATATTGTGTAACGTTACACAATATGTTTTACCTTTAGACAAAAACCAAATCCAATTCTTCTTCTACGATCTTAGATCTGTTTTGCTGCTGTTTTAAGGCGCTTTGGATGAATGGGTAGGCCCCTTTTTTGGGCTCTTCGCTTAAAACCCCGTTTTCTAATGAGTAGAGTCCAAATCGCTGAGGATTCATTCCCATATCCCACTCTCCGTTATCACAAAATGACCAGATGTAATACCCTAAAAGATTCTCTTCCCCTATTTTTTTCGCAGCTCTGCTTGCTGCGTACAAAGCGCGTTCAATGTATCGATGACGCTGCTCATCATCTTTAGTCGAAATTCCATTTTCTGTAATAATGATAGGGACTTGGCAATACTCATACATCTCAGTGATTGCTTCATAAAGACCTTCGGGATCTTCTCGAAACGGCATGAGGGTCATTTTTTCATTGTAGCTTGTAGAACCTTCTAACCCTATTAGTGGACGAACGTAGTACTGCAGGCCGATAAAATCTGTGTTTGGCAAATCGTTTTTTTCATGAATATGGCAAAAGAACGGGACTTTAACACTAAATATACCTGACTTAAAATACTCTAGCGTTACTTCATTTACAAAATGGGTTAAATATTTTGTGATCGGATTGAGAAGAAAATTTTTGGACTGAAATTCTAATCTCTGATGGGTTATTCCAATTTTAACTTCATCTATTGTAGGGATATTTTTTAAACAGCGATAAACTCGTTTGTGCGCTTCTAAAGCTTTTAGCAAAAACCTTGAAGCGCCTCTAAAGTCAAAGGTGTATCCAGGAGAAAAAGCGCCTCTTATGTAGCGAGAAAAAGCCTCTATGGCCGGCTCATTGATTGTACAAAAAAGATCTACTAAAGGCTTTCCTTTATATTCTTGTGTTAATTTTTCATAGACATAAGCAGAAAAATCTACAAAAGATGCAATATTTTCTTCACTTTCAAAACTTCCGGTATCATGAAACCATTCTTTGGGTTCAGAAAAATGGTGAAGTGTTACTAACGGGCGGATATTTGCATCTCTAAGCGCTTTACAAAAGTCCACATACACTTGTAAAACATTTGCATCATAAACGCCTCTTTGTTTTTCTATCTGGCTCCATTCAACAGAAAATCGGTAGCTATTGACGTTCAATTTTTTTAATCGATCGATAACGCTATCTGGATCAAATTTGTAAAAAGAAAATAGATTAGCCGATTGTCCTGTTCTATTGTCTTCTTGAATTTTTAGCTCTTCCCAATGTTTCCATTGTGAATCTGGGCAGTGTATCATTCCTGAATCTTGGTATGTGCAAGTAGCTACTCCCCATAAAAATCCATCAACATTTTCACCTAAAGATGTTTCTAGATTCTCAATTTTTTGCCACTGCCTAGAATCCACACATACACTAGAAAAATCTTCATTAGGATCTGTTAAAAATCTGCAAAAACAACTTTGAAAAAACGTTGTAATTGTTTGCACCAATCTTGTTAAACAAGCAAGCGGTAAATAGCAGATGGAAAATCTACCTAGAAAGCTTTCTTCTTGATCTAGATTTGGGAGCAGCGATTTTTCAACTTCAGACCAAAGATAAGAATCAAAAGCTCTAAGCATAGTATACCTCTTTTTTTACTCAAAAACCAAAGTATTTCTATACAGAAACTTTAAAATCAAGAGGTATGAAATCTTAATGAAAAATTATATCGGGCTATCTTCAACTAGCTCTAATTTTTGGTACTCGCGAAGACGATCGCGAAGCTCGGCTGCATCCTCAAAGCGGTGCTCTTTAGCTGCTTTTTTCATGAGCTTTTCTAACTGATCTATTTTTTCTTTGACCTCTTTTGCCGTTAAAGAACTCTTTTCTTTTTTCTTAGTTTTCGGCTCTTCTTCTTTACCAAAAAATGTTTCGCTGAGTGTTTCTACTTTATCTCGATGCACCGTTTTAGGGATGATATTGTGCGTTTCATTGTACGCTTTTTGAATAGCTCTTCTTTCTTCAGTAATTTTGATCGTTTTATTGATAGAATCTGTCATTTTATCTGCATACAAAATCACTCTTCCATGCTCATTTCTTGCAGCTCTTCCGCATGTTTGCACTAAAGCTGTTTCGCTGCGCAAAAAACCCTCTTTATCTGCATCTAAAATTGCAACTAAAGAAACTTCAGGGATATCAAGACCTTCTCTTAGCAAGTTAATGCCCACAAGAACATCAAACAAACCAAGTCGTAAATCGCGAATAATTTGCATTCTTTCCAAGGTATCGATATCAGAGTGAAGATACTTTGCTTTGACTCCTACACCTTGAAGATATTTTGTTAGATCCTCAGAAAGTTTTTTTGTCAGCGTAGTAACAAGCACGCGATGCCCTTTACTACATTCTTTTTGGATCTCTGCTATGCAATCATCGACTTGGTATTCTGCTTTTCTTACCTCAATTTCAGGATCTAAAAGACCTGTAGGCCGAATGATTTGTCGAACTATTTCCCCTTTTGATTCCTCTAGCTCAAAATTGGCAGGTGTTGCAGATACGTAAATCACTTGATGGATTTTTTCGTAAAACTCTTCAAATTTTAATGGTCTATTGTCATAAGCAGAAGGAAGGCGAAAGCCAAATTCTACAAGGGCTTGTTTACGAGAGCGATCTCCATTGAACATCGCTCTTATTTGCGGCACTGTTTGATGCGATTCATCAATAAAAATCAAAAAATCTTCAGGAAAATAATCTAGAAGACAAGAAGGAGCAGCTCCGGGCGCTCTGTTGCTAAAATGGCGAGAGTAATTTTCGATCCCTTTACAAAAACCGATTTCTTTGATCATTTCAAGATCATATCTCGTTCTTTGACTTAAGCGGTGCTCTTCGACAAGCTTTCCCTCTTTTTTATAATACTCGAGTCTTTCTGCTAATTCATCTCGTATACTTTCTATCGCTCTTTCTCGCACCATCTCAGGAATTACATAGTGCGATCCAGGATAGAGCATCACATTTTCTAAACGATCAAAAACTCTTGCTGTGAGTGGATCGATCACACTAATTCTTTCAATCTCATCGCCAAAAAATTCTATTCTGAGGGCTCGATCTTCTTCGTAAGAGGGTACGATTTCCAAAATATCTCCCCTTACTCGAAACTTTGATCTCACTAAATCAAATTCGCTTCTTTCGTAATTCATCGCAACTAAGCGTAAAAGCAAATCATCTCTTCTAACTCTTGCGCCCCTTTCAAGATACAAACGCATACTAGCAAAGTTTTCAGGAGCTCCCAAGCCGTAGATGCAAGAAACAGATGCCACAATGATGACATCTTTTCTTTCGATTAAAGATTTCGTAGCACTCAAGCGCATTCGATCAATTCGATCATTAATCGCTAAATCTTTTTCTATGTAGGTATCCGTTCTTGCGATGTACGCTTCTGGCTGGTAGTAGTCGTAATAAGAGACAAAATATTCAACTGCATTTTCTGGAAAAAAGGATTTGAACTCTTGATAGAGCTGAGCTGCTAAAGTTTTGTTGTGCGCTAAAATAAGAGTCGGCTTTTGCACATTCACAATCACATTAGCCATGGTAAAAGTTTTACCAGATCCGGTAATACCTAAAAGAGTTTGGCTTCTTTCTTCTCGATTCAACCCTTTAACTAAGCGGTCAATAGCTTCTGGTTGATCCCCTCTTGGCGTAAAGCTTGTTTTTAGCTTGAAAATTGAAGCCATACATTCACTCCTACAACTACAAAAGAAAAAAGCATCACAAGTAAAAGCAACATTTTTGCCAAGACGCTTCGATAGATCTTCCATGCCATCGCACTAGGAATGAATACAAGTAAAATCGCAACAAATGCTCCTGCATATTCTAAAGCTGCGATAAAACCTCTTGGATAAGTGAAAACAAAGACGATAGGAGGCAAAAATGTCAAAAGTAGTGCAATCAGTCTACCTTCCCATGTTTTTTTGATTTTAAGGCCATCACAGAGAAAATCTGACAAGCTCAGAGCGACTCCCAAGAAAGAAGTGATGATCGCAAAAAAAGAAAAGAAATATGCTCCAATCCCGATCATCGGATTTTTTACGATCATTGAAAGTGGAAAAACAGCAGACTCTCCTTGTGTCCACGATGCATTCAAACTATATTCTCCGTAAAGAGGAACCACTCCTAAAACAAGAATTTGCCATACGATATTGATCACTAGCGCAATCAAACTCCCCAAGACTACTGTCAGCACAAGATGCTTTTTGCTGTGATTGAGATACGTTGCAAGTGTTGGAATGATGATGTGGTAGCCAAAAGCAGTCAAAACTGCCGGCATTGCCGTCATAAATGTCGAAAAATCGACTCTTTGCAAAAGTGAAGAATCTAAATGCGATGGCAAAAAGATCACTAAAAGCACATACGCTGTTACAAGCGCTGCCATCAAAAAACGATTGATGATATCAACGCCAAAGGTCCCTAAATAGATGAACGATCCAAACAAAACAGGCAAGCAAAAATTTGCCATCCATGGAGCTAATGTTTTGCCATTTGTGAAATAGCTAAAAGCTGAGATGAAAAGAGGGCTGCTTGCAGCTATGTATGCAGCAATTAATGCATAGAGCAAAAGAAGGTAAAATACCCAGCTAACAATCTTTCCAAATGGTCCAATGGTCTTTTCTGCCATAGTGATCAGATTGCTCTCTTTAGGTGTATGGCAATTCACATCTACTAAAAAAAGAGCAGACAAAAGCATGAAAATCCAGCAAAAAACAAACAGGCACAAAGAGGGAATAAGACCCATAAATGCAGTTACAACAGGCAAAGCAAGCATACCTGCGCCAATGGTGGTACCAGCTACAAGCAGCACACCACCAACAATATGATTAGTTTTCATGATAAACCCGGTATAGCGAAGAGTGGATGGCCCAAAGTTTCGGCCACCTGATTGATAAAAATGAAGGTTGCAAAACAGAAAATGAAAACCAAAAGAGCCTTGCCACCTCTTACGCGGTAGACAGCATCTTGATTTTTTCGCCCAAGCCAAACCATCAGAGCTGGAAACATGCCAAATAAGATCACAGCGCAAACACCACCTGCGAAATTGAGCGCTTTATAAAATATTTGAGGATAAATCGCTGCAAAAAGGAGCGGGGGAAGCAGCGCTAGTACGCAAATTGCTATCGGCTCTCTTTTTCCTTTTCTAGCCACTTCCATACCGTCTGCTAAAAAGTGGACAAGGCTAAGGGCCTGAGCAATAAAAGAGGTCAATATCGCAAAAAACGCAAGGAATGTCGAAAATGTACTAATCCAATACGATCCAAGGAGTTCATTTAACGCAACTGCTGCATCTTGCCCTTTGAGATAGCTTGAAATTACCCCGTTTTCTCCTTGAATCGGGATAGATCCCAAAACAATCACCTGCCAAAATAGATAGATCAAAAGAGCAAAAACAGCCCCTGTAATGATCGCTTTTTTAACCCTTTTGACATCTCCTCCTAGATAGTCTGATAGCGTAGGAATCATGTTGTGAAAGCCAAAAGAGATGATCAGAATCGGAAGAGAAAAAGGCATATATTTGACATCTACATATTCAAGCATCTTCGGCTGAATGTAAATTACGCCAACTAGTAAAAGACCTAAATAAACCACGATCTTGGCAAGCATCAAAAAGCGATTGCACATATCCACAGCTAGCGTTCCGAGGTAGACAAGAGCTCCGAACAAGCCAACAAACAACGTCGATCCAACCCATGAAGGGATAGAAAATGAAAAATATTGCTCGCAAATGTTAGTAAAATGGCTTCCGCTTCCTGCGATATATGCGACAAGAAGGGCGTAAAACAAAAACAGATACAAAATCCAACAAAAAAGCCTGCCGTAAGGTCCAAGAAGATCACTCACCATCGTGATGAAATTGACAGGTCTTTTATACCATGAATTGATCTCCACTAAAAGCAATGCCGTCGATGTCATAAATAGACAAGCTACCATGAACATAACTAATGAAGGAAAAAAACCCATAGGTCCTGTGGCAATAGGGAGGCCAAGCATTCCTGCACCTATGCAGCTTCCTGCAATTAAAAGCATTCCCCCTAAAACACTACCTGCTTTTTTAGCGGCTACATTTGTCATAATAAAGCTCTTTGTCTTTCTTTTCGTTCTTCTTGTTCTAAGCGTCCTAGAGCGTAGTGCCCTTCATAGTCCACAAACGCAAAACATGAAGAAAATTGCGGTACACTTTTAGAGACCAAATGGGCCATTTCTTGAGCTACATATCGATACCCTTCATGCCCTTGCGGCGATGATCTTAGCTCGCAAAGCCACTGCAAAGCACGCAAGTTAATCGTGTAGTACCAGCGGATATTGTAGGCCATAGGAACGACGTATTGCGCTTCGTCTGGAAAATCTATTTTGATTTTTTCATGCGCATCACGAGCTATTTCCATAGCTTCTCTATAAAGAGATTCCATCGAGGTACCTACGATTTCTTGAGGTATGTAATAACCTAAAGAGCAAGAAAGTTTTTGGCGCTCTTGCGTAAGCATTCGATGTCTTTGCAAGTCCCTATAGACACCAAAATCTGCAACAATTTCAAAAGTAAAATAAGCATTTTCTAGAGCTCTTGGAGACTTGTGTCTGCGGTTTTTTCTATTTTCACAAGCAATCTCTACAATTTTAGCCATCTCTTCTTGACTCAAAGACTCCATGATCTCTTGCATGGAGTGATCTGTGTACGAGTAGATCAAAGCGCTTGCAACTTTTTTAAGAGCATCTTTATCAAAATCCACAAGAGAAACTCTTGGCAGATCCTGATCTAATCTCTTAATCTCCATCTTGTCTGCGATCTGTTGCAAATTTTTTCTGGTGCTTTCTTGGTAGTTATGAAAAGCTATTTGATGGCGGTGCCCTTCTTCTGATCGTCTAATAAAAGAAGGGATCTCTTTGGCAAGTTCTTTGTAAGCAGTTTTTGAAATTTCTTTCATTTCTGCCAAAGGCTCAGAATTGAGTTTTTGCAGCATCGTTTCAAAAAAGCGTCCGTTGCCGAACATGCCCATATTGGTTAGTGTTGCAGCAGGAAGTAAACCCCTAACACAATCTAGAACTCGAGCTCTTAAAGCAGCATTATAGGCATTTTGCGAGCTATCGGGCTGTTTTGGGAATTTTTCTTGCATGATAGGAGTAAGCTTACTTGCAAGCTCACTGTAGATCTCAAATAATCGGTTGCAAGTGTTCATGTAGAGATCTCGATACTGAGAATTCATCAGCGTTGGCTCTTGATAGAACTGGTAATGGCCATCTTCTTTTTGATCAAAGTAGACATACCTTGTCGATTTTTCAAGAGGAGATCCCCCTATGCGGCAATCTTCGAGTATTTTTGTGCCGATCATAGAAACTTTTTCTATAGCTAAGTGGGCGCCGCCAAGCTCTGCTATTGAATCATCTCCATAGCCATCTAAAATTCTGTCGTAAAAACTCTGCGCTTTTTCAGTTGAATCTAAAGCAAACTCTTTTAAAAAAAGTTCGCGCAATCCTAAAGTGGACCGAGAGTATCTTGAAAAAAGAGCTCCTTTCATCACTTCAGGTAAGTTGCGTAGCACAAAGATATTTGAATCGATACTTGAAACATATTGTTCAAGAATTTTTGTTTCTTCTTCTGTAAATTCCATATCGGCAGTATAATCAACTCAATCTTTTTTGGATACAGCTGACCATGGACTTACTTAAGCGCCCTAGAAGAAACCGCCTATCCCCCGCCATCCGTGATTTGGTGCAAGAAACAAGGCTGCACTCAAGCGATTTTGTGATCCCATTTTTTGTCCTTTCAGGATCCAATCGAAAAGAAGCCATACCCAGCATGCCGGGAATTTACCGCTTTTCAAAAGATTTGATCATCAAAGAGATTGAAGCAGTTGTCAAACAAGGGGTTTTAGCCATCGCGCTATTTCCTGTAATACCTGAAG